>DASSQF010000321.1:0-16265 GCA_035702685.1 Propionibacteriaceae bacterium | reverse complement strand
GCCCGGCTCGTCGAGGAGGAGCAGCTCCGGGTCCGTCATGAGCGCCCGCGCGATCTGCACCCGCTTGCGCTCCCCCTCGCTGAGCGTGCCGAACGTACGGTCGGCCAGGTGCTCCACCTGCAGAAGCGACATGAGGTCGGCAGCCCGCCGGAAGTCCTCGGCGTCGTACTGCTCCCGCCACCGTCCCACCACCCCGTAGGACGCGCTGATGACGAGGTCGGCGACCTTCTCCTCGTACGGCACCTGCTCGGCCAGGGCGGACGAGGCCAGGCCGATGCGCGGTCGCAGCTCGAACACGTCGACCGCGCCGAGCAGCTCCCCGAGGACCTCGACCATGCCTGCCGTCGGGTGGATCTGGGTGGACAGGACCCGGAGCAGCGTCGTCTTCCCGGCGCCGTTGGGTCCGATGACCACCCAGCGCTCGCCCTCCCGGACGACGAGGTCGACGTTGTCGAGGAGCAGCGAGGTGCCCCGTCGTACGGTGACGCCCGCGATCTCGACGACTGCCGTCATGAGTGAAAACCTACCCTTCGCCCTGGTCGGGCCCGTTCAGGCTCCAGTGGAGTGCACGCCGCCGTCGACGTGGATGATCTCGCCGGTCGTCTTCGGGAACCAGTCGCTGAGCAGCGCCACCACAGCCTTCGCCGTCGGCTCGGGATCCTTCTTGTCCCAGCCGAGCGCGGCCCGGGTGTCCCAGACGTCGTCGAGCTCGCTCGCACCGGGGATCGCCTTCTTGGCTAGGGTGTCGATCGGCCCGGCGGAGACGAGGTTCGACCGGATGCCCTCCTCGCCGAGGTAACGGGCGAGGTAGCGCGACGTCGACTCGAGGGCAGCCTTCGCGACGCCCATCCAGTCGTACATGGGCCAGCTGATCGTCGCGTCGAACGTGAGACCGACGACGGAGGCCCCCGGCTGCAGCACCGGCCGGGCAGCCCGCACGAGCGACGCCATCGAGTACGCGGAGACGTGGAGCGCCGTCCCGACGTCCTCCCACGGCGTCTCGAGGAAGTGGCCTCCCAGCGCGGTCTCCGGGTTCGCGTACGCCACCGAGTGGACGAGGCCGTCCAGCCCGTCGACGTGCTCTCGGACCATGTCCGGCAGTGCGGCGAGGTGATCCGGGTTCGTCACGTCGATCTCGAGCACCGGCGGCACGGGGTCGAGCTTCGCCACGACGCGCCGGGTGAGGCTGAGCGCCCTGCCGAAGTTCGACACGAGCACGGTCGCACCCTCGCGCTGTGCGAGCTGCGCCACGGCGTACGCGATGGACGTGTTCATCGTCACGCCCGCGACGAGGATCCGCTTGCCGTCGAGAATGCCCATGAGGTCCTCCTAGTGGCCCATGCCGAGGCCGCCGTCGACGGGCAGCACGGCGCCTGAGATGTAGCCCGCGGCGTCGGAGACGAGGAACTCGACAGCGGTCGCGACCTCGTCCGTCGACCCGAGCCGTGCGGCGGGGATGCGCTTCTCGTACGACTCGACCGTGGCGGCGTCGAGGGCGGCCGTCATGTCGGTCTCGATGAACCCCGGAGCGATCACGTTGGCGGTGATGCCCCGACCCCCGAGCTCCCGGGTGAGCGAGCGGGCGAGGCCCACGAGACCGGCCTTGCTCGCGGCGTAGTTGACCTGCCCCGCCGACCCGAGGAGCGCGACGACCGAGGACACGAAGACGATGCGCCCGTACCGCGCCTTCACCATCCCGCGGCTGGCGCGCCGGGCGAGCCGGAACGACGCCGTGAGGTTCGTGGCGATGACCGAGTCCCATGCCTCGTCGCTCATCCGCATGAGCAGCCCGTCGGCGGTGATCCCCGCGTTGCACACGAGCACCTCGACCGGACCGTGCGCCTGCTCGGCGGTCGTGAACGCCGCCTCGAGCTGCGCCGCGTCGGTGATGTCGGCCTGCACGCCCAGGACTCCGTCCGGCACCCCACCCGAGCGGTACGTGCCTGTCACCGCGTAGCCGGAGGCGGCGAGGCGGGAGGCGATGGAGCGGCCGATGCCCTTGCTGGCGCCCGTGACGAGCGCGCTTCGTGGTGATCCGGTCACAGGGAGCAACTTAGCGCCCAGGCTCGGCGGGGACCGATTCCACACGGCGACATAGGCTGGTGGTCGTGCCGCAGCAGGACCAGGTCGTCATCACCGATGCTCGCCTGAGCACGTCCGACGACCTCGAACGCCGGCAGCGCCGTTACCTGTGGACGATGCTCGTCCGCATCATCTGCTTCGGGCTCATGCTCGTCGTCCCCGGCTGGTGGAAGGCGGTCGCGCTGCTGGGAGCCGTCTTCCTCCCCGCTGCGGCCGTCCTGCTCGCCAACAACACCGACCACAGGGCACCGGCCGTGCGGCCGTTGGGCGACGTGCCGGAGCGGCCGGCTCTCCGGTCCGCGGACGTGATCCCGGGCGAGGTGGACGAGCCGGCCACGCCAGACGCCGCGCCGGCCGAGGGGCCCGAGGACTGAGCCAGGGAGGGCTCGGACCGCGCAGGCCGTCCCCGACGGACCCGGTCGGACGACTGAAAGCCGCGCCCCTACTCTGACTGCATGACGTCTCTGTTCGACCCGATCACGCTGCGCGACCTCACCCTCGAGAACCGGATCGTCCTGCCGCCGATGTGCCAGTACCAGGTGTTCGAGCGGGACGGGGTCCCCACCGACTGGCACCTCGTCCACCTCGGTGCGCGGGCGACGGGCGGCTTCGGTCTCATCATCGCCGAGGCGACCGGGGTGCTGCCCGAGGGCCGCATCACGGCGAACTGCACGGGGATCTGGAACGACGAGCAGCGCGACGCCTGGACACACATCGTCGGCTTCTGCCACGAGCAGGGCGCGGCGATGGGCATCCAGCTGGCCCACGCCGGGCGCAAGGCGTCCACGTACAGCGAGATGGACCACGGCAAGACGGGGTCGCGTCCCCTCGAGGACGGCGGCTGGGAGACGTTCGGGCCGAGCGCCATCCCGTTCCCCGGGCTCGCCACGCCGACCGCGGCCTCCGTCGAGTACCTGGCCCACGTCACCGACGCCTTCGCGCAGGCGGCGCGCCGCGCCGACGAGGCGGGCTTCGACGTCGTCGAGATCCACGCCGCGCACGGCTACCTCATCAGCGAGTTCCTCTCCCCCTTGTCGAACCACCGCACCGACGAGTACGGCGACGGTTTCGAGGGTCGCACGAAGCTCCTGCTCGACGTCGTCGACGCCGTGAGGGCCGTCTGGCCGGAGGGCAAGCCCCTGTTCGTCCGCATCTCCGCCACCGAGTGGGTCGAGGACGGCTGGTCGGTGGCCGACTCCGTACGACTGGCGCCCCTGCTGGTCGAGCACGGCGTCGACGTCATCCACGTCTCGAGCGGCGGGAACGTGCTCGCGCACATGCCCACCGACGAGGACTACCAGGTCAAGCTGGCGGGGGCGGTACGCGCTGCGGGTGTGCGGGTGTGCGCGGTCGGCCGCATCACCGACCCGGTGAAGGCGCAGGCCATCCTCGACGAGGGCCGCGCCGACCTCGTCGCGGTCGGACGCGTCGCCCTCCGGGAGCCCTCGTGGCCGTTGCGCGCGGCGGCCGAGCTCGACATGGACAGCCACGCCCGCTATGCCGACTCGTACCTCCGGGGACGCTGGCCGGCCATCGAGCCCGTGCACTGAGGCCCGGCTCGGCCGATCTCTCCTACACTCCAGGACTGGAGACCTTGGGGCCGGTCCAGAGCCGCAGCGCGTGAGACGTCGACCGCGGCCCGGACCGGCCGAGATGCTCCCGAGTCAATGCTTGGGGGACAGACTCAAGGGCGCACCGTGCGGGTGAGACGCTAACCCGAGCGGCGCCCCGTTCCACAGCCCACGCGCATGTTGCCGTCGTTTGTCACCGTGCGCACCTCCGTTGCCAGAACCCAGAACGTCGTCGATCTCGTGATCCGCCCGCTCGTCCGCGAGTTCTCGCCGGGAGTCAGCCGCCTCAGTCGCCGAGCCCTGTGCCGATCTGGCGGGCGCTCTCGACCCAGCCGTGGTCGAGCGGCACGAGCTTCAGCTTGCCGGCGACCTCGGTGAGCGGTACGAGCTCGAAGCTGTCCCCACGTGCGGCGGCCATGACGCCGAACTCGCCGCGCGCGACCGCGTCGGCCGCCGCGGTGCCGAGACGCGACCCGAGCAGGCGGTCGGCCGCACAGGGGATGCCGCCGCGCTGCACGTACCCCAGGATGGTCACGCGGCTCTCGAGCCCTGTCGCGGCCTCGAGCTCGCGCGCCAGCTTGAACGTGTGCTCGCGCTGGGCGTCGACGACGTTCGCGAGGTGCGTACGTGCGGCCCCCTGGGCCTCCGGCGTCTTCGACGACTTCACGAGGAGCTCGGCCGCCACGTAGTCGGCGCTGTCCCCCAGGTCGCGTGCACCCTCGGCGACCGCGACGACGCTGAACGTGCTGCCCCGGTTGAGACGGTCCTTGATCGTCGCCGTCACGCTCTCGACCGAGTACGGGATCTCGGGCAGCAGGATGACGTCCGCACCGCCCGCGAGTCCCGCGCCGAGAGTCAGCCAGCCCGCACGGTGCCCCATGATCTCGGTGAGGATGATCCGGTGGTGGCTGTGGGCCGTCGAGTGGAGGCGGTCGATGGCATCGGTCGCGATCTCCATCGCGGTGGCGAAGCCGAAGGACGTGTCCGTACGCGCGATGTCGTTGTCGATCGTCTTCGGCAGGGTGACGACGTTGAGACCGGCCTCCGAGAGCCGCAGGGCGTTCTTCGCCGTACCGCCGCCGCCGAGCATGACGACGGCGTCGAGCTTGAGCTTCTCGCAGTTCTCGAGGACCGCCTCCCGCATGTCGCGGACGTCCCCGTCGACCTGCATCTTGTGCACCTTGTCACGGCTCGTGCCGAGCACGGTGCCGCCGATGGTGAGGATGCCGGACAGCGCCTTGCCGTCGAGCGGGACGTGACGGTTCTCGACGAGGCCCCGGATGCCGTCACGGAACCCGATGAGCTCCATCCCGTGGAAGCCGATGGCGGCCTTGCCGAACCCGCGGATCGCCGCGTTGAGGCCAGGGCTGTCGCCCCCGGCGGTGAGGATCCCGACCCGCTTGGCCATGTGTCGCCTCCTTGAGAACAGGCGATCAGGCTATCGGCGAACCTCGTTCTGCGGCAGACCTTCCCAGGCCCGGGCCGCATCGGGCCCGGCGTCCGCCGCCCGGCGGGCCGTCTCCTCACCCTGCTGAGGGTGGCCGATCCGTCGCGGCCACCAGAACGCGTTCCCCAGCAGCAGGGCCAGCGCCGGCACCAGGACGGTCCGTACAACGAGCGTGTCGAGCAGCACGCCGACGCAGATGATGACGCCGATCTGGGCCAATGCCACGAGCGGCAGGACCCCGAGCACGGCGAACACCGCCGCGAGCAGGATGCCCGCGCTGGTGATGACGCCGCCGGTCGCGGCGAGCGAGCGGATCATCGCCTCGCGCGTACCGTGCTCACGGGCCTCCTCGACGGCCCGGCCGACGAGGAAGATGTTGTAGTCGACGCCCAGCGCCACGAGGAAGACGAACGCGAGGAGCGGCGTCGCGTCGTCGAGCCGCTGAAAGCCGATGACCTTCGTGAACAGGAGCCAGGACAGCCCGAGGCTCGAGACGTACGTGACGAGCACCGTGCCCACCAGCACGATCGGCGCGACGAGCGACCGGAGCAGCACGACGAGCGCCACGAGGACGAGCACGAGGATCAGCGGCAGGATGAGGCCGCGGTCACGGGCTGCCGCGTCGGCGGTGTCGAGCGACCGTGCCTCTGTACCACCCACGTGCGTCTCCGGGATCCCGGCGACCGCCGTGCGGAGGTCCCGGACCGCCTGCTGCGCCTCGGGCGACGACGGAGCCGTACGGAGCGTCACGACGAGCTCACTGACACCGCCCCCGCTGGCGCCGGGACGTACGGACTCGACGGCAGCGACCTTGCTCAACGCCGAGGTCACTGCGGCGACGTCGCCAGTTGTGTACACCCGGGCCGGGTCGACGCTCCCGGCGCTGAAGCTCTGGGCCACCCGGTCCGCGGCCACGATGGCTTCCGGGGTGCGGATGAACTGCTCGGACTGCGTGAGCCCTGTCTTCAGGCCCATCACGGGCAGGGCGCACGCGATGAGCACGACGAGGGTCGCCGCCGCGTACACGGCCGGCCGCTTCGCCACGGCGTCGCCGACCCGACGCCACAACGTCCTCTTCTCCATCATCCCCAGCTCCCCCGAGCGCGGGATGCGCGGCCAGAAGACCCAGCGCCCGAAGCACACGAGCGCCGCAGGCAGGGCGACCATGACGAACGTCGCAGCGACGACGACGCCGATCGCACACGCGAGCCCGAGCCCCCGGGTCGAGGGGAACAGCGACAGCACGATCGAGAGCAGGCCCACGAACACCGTGACGGCGCTGCTCGTCACCGTCTCGACCGTACGTCGCCAGGCCCGTGCCATCGCCTGCCGTCGGTCGTCCGTACGCCGGAGCTCGTCCCGGTAGCGCGAGATGAGCAGGAGGGCGTAGTCGGTGCCGGCCCCGAAGACGAGGACGGAGAGGATGCCCGTCGTCGACTGGTCGAAGGTCATGCCGAGCGCCGTGAGGATGTGCGTCGCGGCGGAGCCGGCGACCTGGTCCGCCAGGCCGACGATGGTGAGAGGGATCAACCACAGGACCGGACTGCGGTACGTGACGATGAGGAGGATCGCGACGACGAGCGCCGTGGTGCCGAGCAGGCGGAAGTTGGCGCCGTCGAAGACCTTCGCGAGGTCCGCCGTGATCCCGGCGGGGCCCGTGACCTGCGCGGAGAGGCCATCCGGGCGACCGTCGGCCAGGACCGTGCGGATGCCGCTGACCGCGTCCCTCGCGGCCACGGCGGACGTCCCCGCGACGTTGAGCGTGGCGACGGCGGCCGTCCCGTCCTTCGCCGGCACGACGGGGCTCACGACGGTGACGCCCGGCACGGTCTTCACCGCGGACAGGCGACCCGCGGCGTACGAGAGGTCGGCCGGCGTGAGCGCGCTCGTGCGGCTGAACACGACGACGGCCGCGAGCGAGTCCGTACCGGGCAGCGACTGTGCGAGCTGGACTGCCGCGCGCGAGTCCGAGCCGATGGGGTAGCCGTCAGTCGGCTGCGCGTCGTGGGTAGCGGCTCCCACGAGGCCGATGACGAGGCCGGACCCCAGCACCGCCACGAGCGCGATGACAGCCGACCAGAGCCGGGAGGTGAGGATTCGCGCGATAGCGTGCATGGACGACCTCCGGTAGGATCCCTCAGTAGGTAACTCACTAGATTGCTAAGTAGGTGAGTCATATTAGCCAGACATCCAGGTCTTGGACAAGAGAGCCGGTGCGCTCTGGTGCACCCGGAGAGGTGCCGGGGCTCCGGCAGTCGGAGACGCTCCAGCTCATCCAGGAGCTGACGACCGTGTCCGCACAGGTCCCCCATGCCGTCGCGCGGCGCGCCGGGCTCAGCGAGTCGGAGCTGCACTCCCTGCGCCATCTGCTGTCCGGACCCGTGGGGCCGAACGACCTCGCCCGCACCCTCGGTGTCACGTCCGCCGCCTCGTCGGGGATCGTCGACCGGCTGGAGTCGCGGGGCCACGTGACGCGCCAGCCGCACCCCACGGACAAGCGCCGTACGGTCGTGGCGATCAGCGATTCGGGCCGCGCCGAGGTGATGGCTGAGCTGCGACCCATGTTCGAGGCACTCGTGGCGGCGGACTCGCGACTCGACGACGCGGAGCGCGCTGTCGTCGACCGCTACCTGCGGGACATCATCGCCGCCGTACGGACGCTGCTCTAAGCCGGGAGGGCCGCGGCCCTCGGCCCTGAGCCCTCAGAGCATCTTCTCCACGGTGTTGAGGTTCCGGGTCGTGGTGAGGCTCTTGAACTTCGATCCCGACGTGGCCTTCGAGAACGGCGTGTCCAGGGTGCTGCCTTTCGGGCACCGCCAGTAGACGACCCGTCCGGAGGCCGCCACCTGCTCCATGTCCCCCGCCTCGATCTCGCCCAGCCGGTCGGCTGTGGCCGTCGAGTCGCAGAGCACGACATAG
Organism: Propionibacteriaceae bacterium; assembly: GCA_035702685.1. Classification (GTDB taxonomy): domain Bacteria; phylum Actinomycetota; class Actinomycetes; order Propionibacteriales; family Propionibacteriaceae; genus Fen-668. The sequence goes on along the minus strand of DASSQF010000321.1, from coordinate 8,246 downwards.
CGGTGGTGGTCGTCGTCGGTCGGGAACGGATATCCCTCGACGAGCTTCGCCAGCGCGTCGTGCGAGAGGACCTGGACGTGGGCGTCGTACGAGAACGCGGCGGAAAGCGTCTCCTCGACCTTCCGCTGCAGCGCCGTGGCGGTGAGGTCGGAGGTGCAGGTCACGTTGCCGGACGCCACGTACGTCCTGACCTCACCCAGCCCGAGGTCGGTGAGGACCCGCTTGAGGTCGGCGGACGGCACCTTGATGCCGCCCACGTTGACGCCCCTGAGGAAGATCGCGTAGCGCATGGCCCTGACCGTACGGCGTCGAGCCGGAGGCGGGCCAGTCCCCGGCGGCTAGGCTCGGGACGTGCGACGACTCCTGCTGCGCTGGCTCGGGCTGCTGGTCTTCGTCGCCGTGCTCGGTGCCGTGTTCGTACGGCTCGGCGAGTGGCAGCTGCACCGGCTCGAGCAGCGCAAGGAGGCCAACGCCATCGTCGTCGCGCACGAGAGCAACCCCGTCATCCCCTTGTCGCAACGGGGGTACGGGCCGGTGCGCGACGCCGACCAGTGGCAGCGCGTCACCGTCACCGGCACGTTCGACGCCGCACACCAGCTCGAGGTGCGCTACCGCTCGAACAACGGCGCGACAGGTACGGAGGTGGTCGTCCCCCTGAGGACGACCGACGGTCAGGTCGTCCTCGTCGACCGCGGCTTCATCGTCCGCGCCGCGGGCGAGGCGCCTCCGCAGACCCTTCCCGCTCCCCCGTCAGGCACGGTCACGGTCATGGGCCACCTGCGTCGCAGCGAGAACGGGTCGACGGAGGCCGTCACTCCCGCCCTGGGCGCCGTGAGACTCGTCAACGGCCCGGCGATCGGCGCCTGGCTCGGCACGAACGTCCTCGACGGCTACATCGGGCTGCTGGAGGTCACGCCGGCACAGGACGGCCCGTTCGTCCCCGTCGCCACCCCCACCCTCGATGAGGGGCCCCACTTCTGGTACGCCGTCCAGTGGTTCATGTTCACCGGCATCGCCCTCACGGGGCTCATCGTCTTCATCCGCGGGGACATCATCGCCCGGCGCAAGCTCAAGGGTGCGGCCGCCGCGGCACAGGCGTCCACCGCCGTCGCGCGGGAGACCGAGCCCGACCCGGTCCCCTCCGACCACCGCCAGTGAGTCTCGACGTCGCGGCGGGACTGCTCACCTGCCCCCACTGCCGTGGCGTGCTCGTCCTCGAGCCGGGGCAGGCCCGGTGCCCGGCCGGTCACACCTTCGACGTGGCCAGGCAGGGCCACCTGAACCTGCTCGCACGGCCGCAGCCGAAGAACGCCGACACCGCCGCGATGCTGGAGGCCCGGAGCCGGGTCCTGCGGGGCCTGTACGCGGACGTGGTCGCACTGGTCGCCGACACCGCGGCGACACTCAGGCCCCGGGTCGTCGTGGACGCCGGCGCCGGGACCGGCCAGTACCTGGCGGCCGTGATCGACGCGCTGCCGCAGGCTGTCGGCATCGCGACGGACGTCTCGGTGGCGGCAGCGCGCCGTGCGGCCTCCGCACATCCCCGCCTCGCCTCGGTCGTCGCGGACACCTGGCGCGGCCTGCCGGTCGTCGACTCCGCGGCGGATCTTGTCCTGTGCGTCTTCGCGCCGCGCAACCCCGCCGACTTCGCGCGTCTCCTCCCGCCCGGCGGCCACCTCCTCGTCGTCACGCCGGAGCCGGGGCACCTGGCCCAGCTGAGGGCGACCTACGGCCTGCTCGACCTCGACCCCGACAAGGACACGCGTCTCGAGCAGTCTCTCGCCGGCTTGTTTTCGCCCCTCGCCTCGACGCGGCTCTCCCGCGGGGTGGCCGCCTCCGCGAACGAGGTCGCCGACGTCGTCGCGATGGGCCCCAACGCGTTCCACGGGGCCCGGGAGACCGGCCCCGCCACGGTGGAGATCGACGTGCGCTGCCGCACGTACCGGCGGCTAGAGAACGCTGCGCACGGCGAGCGCGACCTGCGAGACCGCGAAGAGGGCGAGGACGAGCGCTGAGCCCGCGTTGACCCGCCGGCGCCACGCGTCGTCGAACCTCGACCTCGTCGCCGACACGACGCCGGCGAGGAACAGCCACCACGTGGCGGACCCGAGGAACACGCCCACGACCATGGTCAGCGGCGAGACCGGCCCTGTCCCCGAGGCCGCGAGCACCCCGAACACCGCGATGAAGGACAGGATGGTCGCCGGGTTGGCGAGGGTGAGGAGCACGGTGCCGCCGAAGGCGCCGACGAGCCCGCGTGCCCCGACCTGAGCGGACGGCCCGGCGAGCGGCGCCCGCCATGTCCGCCAGGCGAGGACGAGCAGGACGGCGGCCCCAGCGACGGCGAGCGGTACGCGAGCGGATGTCAGCGCGCTGACGAGCCACGTGACGCCGACCGCCCCGACCGTCCCGTACAGGGCGTCGGCGACGGCAGCCCCGAGCCCCGTGGCGAGACCCATCCGGAAGCCGCGCTGTATCGCCCGCTGGATGGTGAGCAGTGCGATCGGGCCGACCGGCGCGGCCACCGACAGCCCGACGACGAACGCCTTCGCCAGGACGACCAGGTCGAGCATGCTGCGCAGCGTACGGAGGCTGTGTCCGTCACGCGACGCCTTATCGCCCGGTGGCCCTCACTGCTCGGAGGCGTGACGGGCGAACTGCGCCGCGTACAGCTCCGCATACAGACCGCCGGCCGCGAGCAGCTCCTCGTGCGTACCGCGCTCCACGATGCGCCCCGCGTTCACGACGAGGATCTCGTCGGCGTTGCGGATCGTCGAGAGGCGGTGGGCGACGACGATCGCGGTCCTCCCCTTCATCGTCTCGTCCAGTGCCCGCTGCACCGCGACCTCGGACTCCGTGTCGAGGTGCGCGGTCGCCTCGTCGAGCACGACGATCGACGGCGCCTTGAGCAGTAGCCGGGCGATCGCGAACCGTTGCCGCTCGCCGCCCGAGAGCCGGTATCCCCGCTCCCCCACGACGGTTGACAGCCCGTCCGGGAGGCGTCGTACGAGGTCGGCGACCTGGGCGTCCGCCAGGGCGCGCCACAGCTCGTCGTCGGTGGCAGCGGGCTTCGCGTACGTGAGGTTCGCCCGGATGGTGTCGTGGAAGAGGTGCGCGTCCTGGGTGACGTAGCCGACACGGGCGCGCAGCGAGTCGAGCCGGAGCCTCCGGACGTCGTCACCGCCGACGAGCACCGCCCCGCCGGTCGCGTCGTACAGCCGGGCCACGAGGTGGGTGATCGTCGTCTTCCCCGACCCGGACGGGCCGACCAGGGCCACTGTCGTGCCTGGTCGCACCGCGAACGAGACGCCTCGCAGCACGGGCTGGTTGGCCGACTCGACGACCCCGAGAGCCGGCTCCAGCGACGGCAGGGAGACGCTCGCGGCCACCGGGTAGGTGAAGTCGACGTCACGGAACTCCACGGACGCGACGTGCGAGGCCTCCCGCGCGTCCGCGCTGTCCGCGATCGCCGGGGCGAGGTCCAGCACCTCGAAGACCCGGTCGAAGCTCACCAGCGCGCTCATGACGTCGACCCGTACGTTCGTGAGCTGGATCAGCGGTCCGTACAGACGGAGCAGGAGGCCCGCGAGCGCCGTCAACGTGCCGACCGTGAGGTGACCGTCGATGGCCAGCCAGCCACCCGCTCCGTACACGAGGGCCACGGCCAGTGCCGAGACGAGCGTCACCGACGTCATGAAGAACCGCCCCACCATGGCGATCCTCACGCCGATCCGCTGGACGGCGGCGGCCGTACGTGCGAACTGGTCGTGCTCGTCGCCGGGTCGGCCGAACAGCTTCACGAGCAGCGCGCCCGAGACGCCGAAGCGCTCGGTCATCGCGCCGGAGAGCTCCCCGTTGAGCTGCTGCGACGTCCGGGTGAGGTCCGCGAGCCTCGTGCCGACGAGGCGGGCGGGGATGAGGAAGACCGGCAGCAGGACGAGGGCGGCCAGCGTGAGCTGCCACGACAGCGCGAGCATGGCGACGAGCGTCACGGCGAGCCCGACGACGTTCGACACGACTGTCGAGAGCGTCGACGTGAACGCCTGCTGGGCGCCGAGGACGTCCGACTGCAGGCGGGACGTGAGCTTGCCGGTGTGGGTCCGGGAGAAGAACGCGAGCGGCTGGGCGGTCACGTGGTCGAAGACCTGGGTCCGGAGCCGGAAGATCAGCCCCTCGCCGATCTGCGCCGAGTACCAGCGCATGACGAGCGTGATGCCGGCATCGACGACGGCGACGCCCGCCACGGCGGCGGCAAGCTCGACGACGAGCATGCGGTTCCCGCCGAGCACGCCTCGGTCGACGATGCGCTGGAGCAGCAGCGGCGGCACGACTCCGGCGACCGCGTCGACGACGACGCAGGCGAGGAAGATCGCGATCGACAGGCGGAAGCCCCGGGCGTACGAGAGCACACGGCGTACCAGGTGCGGGGACAGCGGGGTGGCGACGACATCGGGATCCCGGGACAGCCTGCCCATCATCCGGAGTCCCCCCGCGCCCATGCTCATGGCCGGGAACCGGTCACGGAAGTGCGGCCCAGAGGGTGCCCGAGGCAGTGCTCACAGCGTCGACACTCTGGGGGCCGGCGCCGGTCACGATGACGGCGCCCTTGTCGAGCGGCATCGCGCAGGAGGCGATCTTCGTGGACCCGGAGGCGACCGTGCCGCACACCGCCGGCCCGTTCACCGTGGCGCCGGCATAGGCAGAGGCGATGGTGCCGGCGTCAGCGAGGCCGGTGACGACGACGGTGAGCGTGTCGGTGGCGTCGGTGGGGTTCACGTAGACGAGCTGCTGCTCGCCCGTACCCGTCGTGCCGTTCGCCTGGTACGGACCGAACTTGTCGGGCAGCTTGAGCGTCGCCAGCACCTTGGGCGCCACGCTGGGCAGGGCGACGGTGCTCGAGGGCGTCGCGGACGACCGGGGGGCGGAGGCGCTCGCCGAGGGGGACGGAGACGCCGACGCGGTCGTCGACGGGGTCGTGCTCGCCGAGGGCAGGGCCGCCGGGAGGGGCGGCGCCGTGTGGGCGCAGCCCGAGAGTACGACCGCCGCCGCGGCAGCGAGTGTCATGGCACGACGCATGGGCTCTCCTCGAGGTTCCCGCCCATGGTGCCACCCCGTCCCGCGACTCCCCAGGAGCGACCCGGGGGGCTAGGCAGGTTCGCCGAGCAGGACGGCTCGCGTGTCAGGCAGGTCCAGGAGCTCCCGGGTGTCCGGGACGAACGGCCAGGACTCGTCCTGGAGCCGGTCGTACAGGGTGCTCGGTTGCTCCCACCAGCCCTCGGCGACCTCCCCGTCCGCGAACCGTACCGGCCCGTCCCACGTCGTCACGTACGCGTACGCGAAGTACGTCGTGTCCGCGCCCTTGTACCAGCGTCTGACCAGGGGTGTGAGGACGGCCCCGACGATGCCGAGCTCCTCGGCGAGCTCACGCACGGCCGCCTCGTCGGGGTCCTCTCCCTCCTGCAGCACCCCGCCGGCCGCGCAGTCGTGACGGCCTGGCCAGATGTCCTTCGTGTCCGCGCGACGGTGTACGTGGATCTCGCCCGTCGACCGTCGCACGAGGACGGCCGTGGCCGCGTGGGGCAGGTTCTCCGCACGCATGCGCGCCCGTCGCGCAGCGCCGACGACGCGGCCCTCCGGGTCGTCCGGGTCGTAGATCGCCACCATCTCCGTCACGGCGCCGATCGTACGGCCGGTGCCGGTCGGGCTCAGGCCAGGCTCACGAGGTCGGCGTACTCCGGCGACCAGAGGTCCTCGACCCCGTCCGGCAGCAGCAGGACGCGGTCCGGCTCGAGCGCGTGCACCGCGCCCTCGTCGTGGGTGACCAGCACGATCGCACCCGGGTAGCCGTTGATCGCGGCGAGCACCTCCTCGCGCGACGCCGGGTCGAGGTTGTTCGTCGGCTCGTCGAGCAGCAGCACGTTGGCGCTGCTCACGACGAGCTTCGCGAGCGCCAGGCGGGTCTTCTCGCCGCCCGACAGCACGCCGGCCGGCTTGTCGACGTCGTCGCCCGTGAACAGGAACGAGCCGAGCACGCTGCGTACCTGCGTCTCGTTCAGGTGCGGCGACGCCGTCATCATGTTCTCGAGGACCGTCCGGGACGTGTCGAGCGTCTCGTGCTCCTGCGCGTAGTAGCCGAGCTTCAGCCCGTGCCCCGCGTGCACCTCTCCCGTGTCGGGCTCCTCGACGCCGCCGAGCAGCCGGAGCAGGGTCGTCTTCCCGGCGCCGTTGAGCCCCAGCACGACGACCTTCGAGCCACGGTCGATGACGAGGTCGACGTCGGTGAACACCTCGAGCGAGCCGTACGACTTGCTGAGCTCCGACGCCGACAAGGGCGTCTTCCCGCACGGGGCCGGGTCGGGGAGCCTGATGTGGGCGACCTTGTCGCTCTTCCGCTCCCCCTCGATGCCGGCCATGAGCCGCTCGGCACGACGGGCCATGTTCTGGGCCGCGACGGCCTTCGTCGCCTTCGCGCGCATCTTGTCGGCCTGCTCCATGAGCTGCTCGGCCTTGCGCTGAGCGTTGGCACGCTCGCGCTTGCGGCGCTTCTCGTCCGTCTCGCGCTGGGTGAGGTACGCCTTCCAGCCCATCGCGTACTGGTCGAGCTCCGCGCGGTTCGCGTCGAGGTGGAACACCTTCGTGCACACGGCCTCGAGCAGGCCCGTGTCGTGGGAGATGACGACGATGCCGCCCGGGTAGTCCTTGAGGAAGCCGCGCAGCCAGAGGACCGAGTCGGCGTCGAGGTGGTTCGTCGGCTCGTCGAGGAGGAGCGTGTCGGCTCCGGAGAACAGGATGCGCGCGAGCTCGACGCGGCGCCGCTGGCCGCCGGACAGGGTGCGGATCTGCTGGGTGAGCACCCGCTCGGGGAGCCCGAGGTTCGCCGCGATGCGGGCGGCCTCGGCCTCGGCCGCGTACCCGCCCGCCGCCATGAGCTCGTTCTCGGCCCGCGTGTACGCCGCCATCGCGGTCTCGCGCTCCTCGTCGGTGTCCGCGGTCGCCATCTGCTCGGAGTAGCGCTCGAGCCGGACCAGCACACCGTCGAGGCCGCGCGCGGAGAGGATGCGGTTCCGGGTGGTCACCTCGAGGTCGCCCGTGCGGGGGTCCTGCGGCAGGTACCCGATCGTCCCGTTGCGGCTCACCGTCCCCGCTGCCGGCAGCGCCTCGCCGGCGAGGATCTTCGTCAGCGTCGTCTTCCCGGCACCGTTGCGTCCGACCAGGCCGATCGTGTCGCCGGGGTTCACCGGGAACGACACAGGGCTGAGCAGGAGCCGGGCGCCTGCTCGTACCTCGACATTGGTCACGGTGAGCACGAGGGACCATTCTTCCAGGCGCGGGGCCGAGGCCGAAACCGCGTTTCACGCCGTGCCTGTCGCGCGCCAGGGCTTCAGCCCATCAGCCCCGGTCCGAGCCGGTTTTCGGTCGTTCTCAACCGGGTGACCGGCCTGCAGGTGACCCCGGACCGCTTTCGAGTCGCAATGCGGCTGTCCCGGGCCTCCATCACGACCAGAAGCCGGCTCGCAGCCTCTGCCGGTGCCCGAGCCGATGGCAGAGCGACAGAAGACCGGCTCGGGGGCGACCGCGGCTACGACTCGAGGCCTAGGAACCTGCCCATCGCGGCGAGCTCGGCGTCCAGCGCCGGGAGGAACGCGGCATCCTTCGGCGGCCCGTCCACGTAGCCGAAGTCGGCGGCCAGCTCGCCGTCGCGCACGGCGAGGTTTCCCCACCCGACGACCTTGTCGCGCCACAGCAGCGGTAGCGAGTAGTAGCCCCGTACGCGCTGGGCCGCCGGTGTGTACGCCTCGAACTTGTACTCCCAGCCCCAGAACCGGACGAACCGGAACCGGTCCCAGACGACCGGGTCGAACGGAGCCAGGAGCCGTACGACCGGCTTGGTCGTCGCCCTCGCGGGGTCCTCGCCGACGGGCCAGCACCAGTCGAGGCCCTCCACGGTCGCCCACGCGTACCGCGTGCGGGCTCGCTCCAGGGCGCCGGCTCGACGGTCGCGCCACTGGGGGGCGCCGTACCCCAGCAGCGTCGTCAGCTGCAGCAGGGACCGCCGGGGCAACGGCGCGTACAGGCCGACGATGACGTCGAGCAGCCTGTCGTAGGCGGCATCGGGGTCGAGGTCGTGGTCCGGCCGGTCGGCCAGGGCGTACGTCCTCGTCCCCGACGCCCGTGACGCCACGCGCAGCCACCCGCGGTAGTGCATCCCGTCGAGCAGCTGGGTGCTCGCGTTGGAGCTCCCGCCG
>DASSQF010000320.1:0-12412 GCA_035702685.1 Propionibacteriaceae bacterium | reverse complement strand
GGCGACGGCCGAGTACGCGGACGCGGTCGACAAGGGCTGTCCCATGGTGCTCGGGGGCCCGCTGAGCCACGTCATGGCCGCCAAGGCCGTCGCCTTCGCCGAGGCGCGGACGGAGTCGTTCCAGCGGTACGCACAGGCGGTCGCCGACAACGCGAAGACCCTTGCCGAAGGGCTCCTGAAGCGTGGCGTGAAGCTCGTCACCGGGGGCACGGACAACCACATCGTCCTCATGGACGTGAGCACGTACGGGCTCACCGGCCGCCAGGCCGAGTCGGCGCTGCTCGACTCGGGCGTCGTGACGAACCGCAACTCGGTCCCGCACGACCCGAACGGTGCCTGGTACACGAGCGGGGTCCGCATCGGCACCCCGGCCCTCACCAGCCGCGGCTTCGGGGCGGACGAGTTCACGGCCGTCGCGAACCTCATCGCCGACGTGCTCGAGGCCACCTCCCCCGCGCCGACGAAGTCGGGCGCACCGGGCAAGGCCAAGTACGTGCTCGACGACGCGGTCGCCAAGAGCATCCACGGCCGTGCGGACGAGCTGCTGTCCGGCTTCCCGCTGTACCCGGGCCTGGAGCTGTAGTCCTCGGACCGGCCTCGCCGGCCTCGGACGACGTCCATCTCCGCCCCGCTAACGGCCGAGGACGTTGCCCCCGTTCACGCCGAGGATCTGGCCGGTGGTCCAGCCGGCGTTCGGGCTGAGCAGGTAGGCGACGGCCTCGGCGACCTCGGACGCACGGCCCGGCCGACCCATGGGGATCTGCGAGATCCGGTCGTCGTAGATCGCCGGGTCCTTCGCGATGCGGGGCTGCCAGAAGTCCGTCTCGGGGACGAAGCCCGGCGAGACGCAGTTCACGGTGATCCCGTCCTTGGCCAGCCGGCCCGCCATCCACCACATCCAGCCGTGCACCGCGGCCTTGGCACCTCCGTACGAGCCGGAACCACGGATGCCTGCGATGGACGAGATGGCGACGATGCGCCCTTGCGGGCGCGCGATCGACGGCAGCAGCGCCTCGACGGGCAGGACGGTCGTCATGAGGTTGCCCTCGAGGTTCGCCCGCCACTCGGAGGCGACCTTGTGCAGTCCCTCGCCCGCACCGGACCAGTTGCCGCCGGCGGCCAGGACGACCCCCTCGATGGGGTCACCCTCGAGGTCGCGCGCGAGGTCGGTGACCTCGTCGGCATCCGTCAGGTCGCACGGGTGGATGGTCACGTCGGCCGCCCCTGCCGCACGCAGGCGACCGGCCGCGTCAGCGAGCACGTTCTCCCGGCGCCCCACGAGATGCAGCCTCGGCGACTCCGCGCACAGCCGTTCCGCGCACGCGTACCCGATTCCCGTACCGCCCCCGGTCACGACGATCCTGCGGCTCATCACGTCCTCCTCACGTCTCGGCTCGACCCTAGCGAGGTACAGGCCTTGACGGGGTCGGCGAGGTCAGCGGGCGAAGAGGCGTCCGCGGGCGGCGTTGACGAACGCGTCGAGCGACGCGGGCAGCTGCTCGAGCTGCCAGTCGGCTGGCGCGTGGAACCACGACAGGTCCGTCGGGTCGGGAACGCCGACGTCGTCGTCGCTGCGGGCAAGGACCTGGACCCACCGCTCCCAGCCGCCGAGCACGACCGCGTACGGGAGGATGCGCGACACGGTCGCGTACGCCTTGCCCTTCGGGAGCTGGTCCGTCGGTGCCGTGTCGAGGTCCATCGCGAGCACGCGCAGGCCTGCGAGCAGGGCCGTGCCGCTGGCCGTGCGCGACGGCATCTCGTCCGCGACCACGAGCAGGGCGACGGCGAGCGCGACGAGCGCGAGGCCGAGCAGCCCGTACGTGGTGAACGCGACGAGCACGACCAGGACCACGACGGCCACGCCGAGCGCGGCCCAGGCAAGCCGGGACCACAGCGCCCGTACCTTGTCGGGCCTCCGAAGGAACCAGCCGCGTGACACCACCTCGTCGTACAGGTCGTCCTGAACGGCGGCGACGGCCGGGATGACCCCTGCGGCGAGCTCGGACACGCGGGTCTGGCCGCCGAGCGGCGCGATCCCGTCCAGTAGGCGTGCCTCGAACGCCGAGAGCTGGTCGTCGGCGGCGCGCCGCGTGAGCGCCCAGTCGGTGATGCCGCCCTCGGGCGGCAGCTGCGTGATCAGGAGGTGACCCCGGACCGCCAGGTCGAGGATCGTGCCGATGACGTCCAGCGGGTCGACGTGCTCGTCGGCGAGCGTGCCCACGTGCCCCGGGCGGACGTCGTCCACGACCTGGAAGTCGGACTCGCCCGCGCCGACCGGGACGAAGCGCGCGACCGTACGCGGCGTCGCGGACGTGGCGTCGCGGCCGGTACGGCGGTACAGCAGCCACAGCAGCGCTCCACCGACGACGAGAGCGCCGAGCGCAGCCAGCACCTGAGGCCACCCGGGGGTGAAGGCCCGGTCCAGCGACCACCGCAGGGAGCGGTGCTGGGTGACCGCGAGGGTGCCCCGGTCGAACCGCATGCCCACCGTCACGACCTCGCCCTGGCCCCGCGGGCCGTCGGTGAACTCGAGTCCCTGGGAGCCGTGCGTTCCGCCCGTGAACGTGCTGCACGTTCCGGTCGACGTCGGGGGACCCGAGACGCACGTGTAGTCGCGGGCGATGACCTCCGAGCCGACCGAGCCGGACACGGCGACGACCGGTACCGACAGGCCCTGCAGGACCCGCCACGAGAAGTCGACGACCCCGTCGTCCGCGCGGGTCGTGGCGCCCCGGACCGAGTACGAGATCGTGAGCTGCGAGACCGAGGCGGTGGGTACGGAGACGACCGTGTAGCCGGTTTCGGAGGTCACCTTGGGCTGCAGGTCCTTCCCGTCGGAGACCGCGCGGATGTCGGTGATGTCGTACGCGTAGCGGACCCCTCCCGCCTCGTCACGGAACGTCGCGAGCCGCTGCGTGAGGGTCGCGGGCGCCGGCCCGTCGAACGTCAGGGTCTCCGACATCGAGAGTGTGCCGTCGGCACGGAGCGTGCCGTCGACGACGTACGAGGCGGCCTTCTCCCCATCGGCATGGGCCGGGAGGGGGACCAGAGCCAGGGCCGCTCCGAGGAACGCCGCGGCGATGGTGCGCCTGTGCCACGCTGCCATGCGCGTCCTGCCTCTCTCCGGTCTCGGCGATCCTATCTCGGGGCTTAACTTCCTTCGCCCGTTGCTCTTCTGGACCTGGTCGGGCGAACCGCCCTGCGTGCTTCGAGCGGTCAGTAGGGTTGACCGCGTGACCGACCCGCCACAGGGATCCCAGCCATGGCAGGCCACACCGCCTGCGGCGAGTCCCACCACGTGGGGCGCTCCGCCTTCCGCCACGCCCTCATGGCCCGCCCGGCCGGCACCGGAGACTGATCCTCCGTCAGCCGTCGAGCAGCCCGCGCCTGGGCCCTCTCGTCCGGGCACGTCGTCGTGGCCGGCGTCGCAGCCGTCCGCGTCAGGGCCTCGCCGGGCCTACGCCTCACCAGCCTCGTCCCCAGCGTCAGCAGGTCCGCCGAACCCATCCTCCTCCGCGCAGCCCGCCCGGGCGGCCGGTCCGTACGACGGACAGCCTCCTGCCCAGGGCTCAGCCGCGGACGGAACCCCCCTGGCGTCGGGTTCGTCCAGCTCCAGCCATCCGTACGCCTCGTACGGCAGCCCCGCTCAGCCCGTCTCGTACGGCACCCCACCCGCCTCCTACGGCAGCCCGACGGCCTCCTACGGAACCCTGCCCGCCTCGTACGGCACCCCTCATCCGTACAGCGCGCCGCAGTACGGAGCCCAGCTGCCGCCTGCGTACGGGGCGTCGCAGCCCGGGCAGTACCCGCCGCCGCAGGGCGCCGACTACCGAGGGGGCGCTGGGTACGGACCGACGCAGGCCTCCCCCTACGGTCAGGCACCGTACGGCCAGGCACCGTACGGGCAGGCGCCTCAGCAGCAGGGCGGCTACTCCGGTCCCTACCCGCCGCAGTCTCCGGCGTCCGGTCCCTACCCGCCGCAGTCCCCGGCGTCCGGCACCGGTGGGTACGCACCGCACGGCTACTCCGCTCAGGGCTACGCGCCGCAGGGATACTCGTCCCAGGGCTACGCGCCGCAGGGGTACTCGTCCCAGGGCTACGCGCCGCAGGGATATCCGTCCCAGGGTCAGGCGCCCCAGGGCTACGCGCCGCAGGGCTTCCCGCCCGGTGCCACCCCCTGGGCGTCGACCACCCAGTGGGCCCCACCGTCCGGCTACCCGCCGGCCTACCAGGGCGGCAGCGTCGGTCAGCCCTACGCCCCATACGGGTCGGAGCCGCCCTATCAGCAGGGCCCGAAGCGCCGGCAGGGCCACGGGGGGAGGACGCTGCTCATCCTGCTGGCCATCGTCGTGCTCGTGGCCGCGGCACTCCCGCTCGTCACCACGATGGTCACGTCCGGCTACGCGAACTCGTCGTACGTGGTCCCCGAGCCTGACCCCAACCCGCCGGCCCTGCCGAAGGTCGCGAACGGCACGAGCGCCCACGACACCGTGACGTCCAGCTCGCTGTACTCGCAGAGCGTGCCGAACCCCACCAAGTGCACGGTGACGACGATCGACCTCGCGGCTGCCAGCGAGTCCGAGCTCCAGGCGCACATGAGCGATGTCGTCGCCTGTCTCATGCGCGTCTGGGACGTCACCGTCGCGAAGGCCGGCTACTCCATGCCCCGGCCGCCCGTCGTCGTGTACTCCGCGGCGATGAACACCTCCTGCGGCAAGCTGGCGACGCTGAACGCGGCCTACTGCGGCTCCGACCAGAAGATCTACTACGCGACGGACCTGCCGCAGGCGATCCCGAGCCAGCTCCGCTCCTCCCGCTTCATCGTCGAGGTGATCGTCGCGCACGAGTTCGGGCACGCCGTCCAGGCCCGTACCGGCATCCTCACGGCGGCCCACGGCCTCGCCGACGCGGCCTCGACCGAGGCGGAGTCGCACGAGTGGTCGCGCCGTACCGAGCTGCAGGCCGACTGCTTCGCCGGGCTGTTCATCCATTCGGTCTCGAAGTCGACGGGCATCACCCAGCAGGACCTCGACAACATCGCGTCCCTCATGATCGCGTTCGGCGACGACTCGCTGAGCAAGACCAACGGCGTCGACGGCGGCCACGGGCTCGGCACGACCCGCAAGTACTGGATGCAGCTCGGCCTGGCGTCGACAGCCACGAGTGTCTGCGACACCTTCACCGTCTCCTCGGACGAGGTGCGGTGAACGTTCCGGCTCTCCCCCGTTGTTGTCGCGGGCCGTTAGCCTGACGCACGTGACACAGCCACCGTTCGGCAGCTGGCCAGGCCCTCAGGCTCGGTCGGGATACCCGATGGTGAACCGCTTCGGCTACCCGACCGGCAGGCCGAGGCGACGCGGGGGCGGCCTGCGCCGGCTCGTCCGCGCGGTGTTCGGCCTCATGCTGCTCGTCGTGATCGCCGTGACCGTCAGCCACGTGCTCTCCGCCGGGACGAACACCGCGGGCGGTACGGGCACGACCGGCGGCGGCTACGTCAACGAGCGCTACACGCCCCCGGCGCCGGACCTCAACCCGCCACCCCTGCCGACGGTGAACACGGTCGCGCAGGCCCAGGACACGGTCACCAAGGACGAGATCTACGCACAGACGGTGCCCGGCCCCGTGCTGTGCAAGGTCTCGCCCATCAACCTCACGACAGCGAGCAGCGCCCAGCTCGAGACGTACATGACGAACCTCGTCGGCTGCCTCATGGCCGTGTGGAACCAGCCCGTGGCGCAGGCCGGGTACGAGCTGCCGCGGCCGCCGGTCATCGTGTTCACCTCGCCGATCACGACGGGGTGCGGCAAGCTCCCGACCGAGAACGCCGTGTACTGCGGGGCGGACCAGAAGATCTACTACTCGACGGACCTCCCCCAGATCCTCCCCCGCGACCTGCAGAACGCGCGGTTCGTCGTCGAGATGATCATCGCCCACGAGTTCGGGCACGCCGTCCAGGCCCGTACAGGCATCCTCATCTCGTTCAACGGCCTCGAGAGCGTGGCCTCCACGAAGCCGGAGAAGAACGCCTGGTCACGCCGCGGGGAGATGCAGGCGGACTGCTTCTCGGGCCTCTTCATCAACTCGGTGTCGAAGTCGGCCGGCCTCACGCAGCAGGACTTCACGAACATCGAGGCGACCGCGCGGGCGGTCGGCGACGACACGATCACGGGCAACCCCAGCATCGACGGCAACCACGGTCTCGCGGCGAACCGCGAGCACTGGGTGGCCCTGGGCCTGACGTCCACGAAGGTCAGCGTGTGCAACACGTTCGTGGCGCCGGCGTCGTCCGTGCGCTGAGGCCGGGCGCGGGCGCGACGCGCCGAAGCACGCACCGGGCTCGTCAGCTACTGACGCCGAGGCTCCTCCTCGGAGGCCCGGAGCACCAGCGCAGTCGCGATGGCGGCCACGCCTTCTCCACGCCCCGTGAAGCCCATCCCGTCCGTCGTCGTGGCGGCGACGCTGACCGGCGCTCCGAGCGCCGTGGACAGCACCTCCTCCGCCTCCTGGCGGCGTGCCCCGAGCCGCGGGCGGTTGCCCACGACCTGGACGGCGACGTTGCCGATCTCGTACCCCGCCTCCCGCACGCGCCGCGCCACCTCGGCGAGGAACGTCACGCCGGACGCGCCCGCCCACTCGGGGTCCGCGGTGCCGAAGTTCGAGCCCAGGTCGCCGAGGCCTGCTGCGCTCAGGAGGGCGTCGCACGCCGCGTGCGCGGCGACGTCCCCGTCCGAGTGGCCCTCGAGTCCGGCCGGCTCGTCCGGGAAGAGCAGCCCCGCGCACCACATCGGCCGCCCGCTCTGGAGCCGGTGCGCGTCGGTCCCGATGCCCGTCCGCGGAATCATCCGCGTGCCCTCACGATCGCCTCCGCGACGGCGAGGTCGTGCGGCTCCGTGATCTTCAGCGCCTCGCGGGATCCCGGTACGAGGACGACCTCGTACCCGAGCGCCTCGCACACCGCTGCGTCGTCGGTGTACTCCGCTCCGGCCGCGGCCGCATGGGCCGTCACGAGCGCCTCCCGCGCGAAGCCTTGCGGCGTCTGGACAGCCCTGAGGCCCCTCCGGTCGACGATGACGCTCCTGGCCCCGGTCACCTGCCGGATGGTGTCGCTCACCGGCACGACGGGGATGGCTGCCGACGCCCCTGCACGTACCGCCGCGACGACGTCACGTACGACCTGGGCAGGTACGAGCGGACGTGCCGCGTCGTGCACGAGGACCACGTCCCCGTCAGGAAGGGCCGCGATCCCGCGGGCCACCGACTCCTGACGAGTGGCGCCTCCCACGACGACCGAGAACGGGATCGGGGCGTCGGCGAGGGCATCCGTGAACTTCCCTTGCAGCCCCTCCGCGACGACGACCACGGCATGGGTGACCCCGCCCGCGGCGAGGGCCTCGAGGGACCACCGTACGAGAGCGCGGCCCGCCAGCTCCCGGAGCGCCTTCGGCACCTCTCCCCCGAGGCGAACGCCGGAGCCGGCCGCCACCATGATGGCGACGACCGGCTCTGGAGACCCGTTCTGTGTCACTACGAGGCGAGCACCTCGTCGAGGAGCACCTCGGCCTTCTCGTCGGTGACCTTCTCAGCGAGAGCGAGCTCGGAGACAAGGATCTGCCGAGCACGCGCAAGCATCCGCTTCTCACCTGCGGAGAGGCCGCGCTCGCGGTCTCGACGCCACAGGTCGCGCACGATCTCCGCGACCTTGATGACGTTCCCGGACCGGAGCTTCTCGGCGTTGGCCTTGAAGCGGCGCGACCAGTTGGTCGGCTCCTCGGTGTGCGGTGCCCTCAGGACGGAGAAGACAACCTCGAGACCATCGGCATCGACCACGTCGCGTACACCGACGAGGTCGAGGTTGCACGCCGGGACGCGAACGATAAGGTCGTTCTGGCCGACGATGCGCAGGACAAGATAGAGCTTGTCCTCGCCTTTCATCTTCCGGGTTTCTATGTCTTCGATAACTGCCGCCCCATGGTTCGGGTAGACAACGGTTTCGCCGACTGTAAAAGTCATGACAGGTAGACCCCTTCCTGGGAACGAGTTTAGCACGGTCACAAGAGCATTCTCCCTAGCCGCAGCGAGGTTGAGGTCTTGACAGAACCTCTGCGCATGTGCCTGGCCACGGCAACGTGGCCCTGACTAGGCGGTTTCTCCAGACCCGTTCCCGATCCGGGTAGAGCCAGGGACGGCCAGGACGGTGCCAGGAGGCGTCCCGCGAGACGACGTGACGCCGGCCGACCCCTCAGATGCCGTCGCGGCTGCGCCGGGCTCGTCCTGGTCGTGCAGGGGAAGCCCTGCGGACGCGTCAGCCGTACGTCGGCTCGTCGGAGAACAGCGACGAGATGGACTCACCGCTGGTGATGCGGCGGATCGCCTCCGCGAACAGGGGGGCGACGCTGATCACGTCGAGGTTCTTGAGGCCCGCGACCGGGGGGACCGTGTTAGTGGTGACCACCTCAGCGAGGTCAGGCTGGGCGTTCAGCCGCTCGACCGCCTTGCCCGTGAACAGGCCGTGCGTGCAGACGGCGCGGATCTCGCCGACGCCGATCTCGCGCAGCTTGTCCATGAGCTCGATCGTCGACCCGGCGGTGGCGATCTCGTCGTCGAGGATCAGGACGTCCTTGCCTGCCACGTCGCCGACGATGGCATCGATGACGACCCGGTCGTCGGCGAGGCGGCGCTTCGACCCGGCGGCGACAGCCACGTTGAGCTCGCGAGAGAAGTGGTTGGCGAGCTTGGCGCTGCCGAAGTCCGGCGACACGACCACCGTGTTGGACAGGTCCCGGCTACGGAAGTGGTCGGCGAGCACGCGGGTCGCGTCGAGGTGGTCGACAGGGACGTCGAACATGCCGTGGACCTGGGGTGAGTGGAGCGCCATCGTCACGACGCGGTCGGCGCCGGCCGTCTTGAGGAGCTGGGCGATGAGGCGCGCGCCGATCGAGATGCGGGGGGCGTCCTTCTTGTCCGAGCGGGCGTACGCGAAGTGCGGGATCACCGCGGTGATCTGGGCGGCCGAGGCGCCACGGGCCGCGTCGATCATGAGGAGCAGCTCGACGAGGTTCTCCTGAACCGGGGGCACGAGCGGCTGGATGATGAACACGTCCCGCTTGCGGCAGTTGTCACGGAGCTGGACCTGCAGGCAGTCGTTCGAGAACCGCGTGGTCCGCGAGGGCGCCACCTCGGTTCCGAGGATCGCGCAGACCTCCTCAGCGAACGGACGGTGTGCCGACCCCGAGAACACGGTGATGTCACTCACGTGGCACGAGGATAGAGGACGTCGGTCCTTGTGCCCGACGCGGTCCACCGCGCCCGGCATCGGGTCGAGCGGGTCGACCTCACGTACCGGGCGGGTGGGCTCAGCCCCGTGACCCGTCGTACAGATCGTGACGGTCGTGCCCGGACGCCGCGGCGACGGCCGCTGCCGCCGCGGAGCGCTTCTCCCCCGCCGCCACCCGCCGCCTCACCTCGTCGAGCGCCTCGGCCAGGGGCATCCGCTCCCGTGAGGAGGCACCGGCGATGACGACGGTCACCTCGCCGAGAACGCCGTCCGCCGCCCAGGCGGCCAGGTCGGCGAGACCCCCTCTGCGGACCTCCTCGTACGTCTTCGTGAGCTCCCGGCAGACGGCCCCCGGACGGTCCCGGCCGAGGACTGACGCCGCGTCGGCGAGCATCTCCGCGACCCGGTGCGGCGCCTCGAAGAACACCATCGTGCGGCGCTCGCCGGCCAGCTCGGCCAGCGCCGCCCGGCGTGCTCCTGCCTTGCGTGGCAGGAACCCCTCGAAGCAGAACCTGTCGGTGGCGAGCCCGGACAGCGCGAGCGCGGTGAGCACGGCCGAGGGACCCGGTACGGCGGTGACACGGACGCCGGCGTCGATCGCGGCGGCGACGAGCCGGTACCCGGGGTCGGAGACCGACGGCATGCCGGCGTCGGTGACGAGGACGACGGTGAGGCCGTCGCGCAGGAGGTCGACGAGCTCGGGAGTCCGGGCCGACTCGTTCCCCTCGAAGTACGACACGACCCGCGCCTGGGTGGTGGCCGCCGCCCGTACGAGGAAGGCCTGGAAGCGGCGGGTGTCCTCGGCGGCGACGACGTCCGCGCCCGCCAACGCGCGGAGCAGGGCCGGGGAGGCGTCCTCGACGTCGCCGATGGGCATCCCGGCGAGGACGAGCAGTCCCTGGGTCTCCATGGGCGCCATTCTGGCGCGCGCTGTCGGCCGGAGGCGCCAGACTGACTCCTATGGCTGACATCAGCGCGAACCGCGTCGCGGTGTACATCGACTTCGACAACATCGTCATCTCCCGGTACGACGAGGTGCACGGGAAGGGCCGGTTCACGAAGGACCGCGTGCGGGAACACACACGGGACGGCTCGGACGAGCTCGTCGTGGCGCGCCTGAAGGAGGCGTCCGTCGACCTGGGAGCGATCCTCGACTACGCGTCGAGCTTCGGCACACTCGTGCTCACGCGTGCCTACGCGGACTGGTCGCAGCAGGTCAACGCGGACTACCGCGGGCAGCTGGTGGGGCGCGCGGTGGACCTCGTGCAGCTCTTCCCCGCGGCCGCCTACGGCAAGAACGGTGCCGACATCCGGCTCGCGGTCGACGCGGTCGAGGACATGTTCCGGCTCCCCGACCTCACGCACGTCGTCATCGTGGCCGGCGACTCCGACTACATCGCGCTGGCGCAGCGGGCGAAGCGGCTCGGGCGCTACGTCGTGGCCGTCGGGGTCTCCGGCTCGATCAGCCGCTCCCTCGCGGCAGCCTGCGACCGGATGGTCCGCTACGACGCGCTGACGGGCGTGGCGTCGGCAGAGGCCGTCGACGTCACCGCCGAGGTCACCCCGGAGCTCCCCACCAAGACGCCGAGACGGCGAGGAGCGACCGCCCGCTCCAGGGCGGCGGCCGAGGCCGCCCTGCAGGGGACGGCAACGGTCGAGGCCTCGACCACACTCCCGCCGGGAGGCAGCGACAGCCGGGTGGAGATCGAGTCCCACGACGTGGAGGCCATGAGCGCCGCCGAAGGTTCTGGGGTGAGAGACGCCGCGGGCGGCGTGACGGCAGCCCACGAGACCGAGGTGAACGCCCCCGAGCAGCCCCCCACGAAGTCGGCGAGGAGCAAGAGACTCACCGACAAGCAGACCCAGCAGCGCGCCGCGGCTGGACAGCTCCTCCAGCGGGCGCTGAGACTCAGCCACGACAAGGACGAGGACGCCGACTGGCTCGACAGCTCGTCCGTCAAGAACCAGCTGCTCCGGATGGACCCGGCGTTCAACGAGAAGGAGCTCGGCTACTCGTCGTTCTCCGACTTCGCGAGCTCCTTCAAGTTCGTCGAGCTCGACACGACACAGCAGGTCCGCCGGATCCGTCTGCGCCGCCGCTCAGGCGCCTCCTCACAGGTGACCGACAGCGGGTCGTGACGCAGCGGTCCCTAGGATGGCCCGCGTGACGAGCCCGCCCCCGGAGGACACTGTGTCCGAGGCTGACCTCGAGCCCGCCTCGGAGACGCTCGGACCTTCCGGCGCGCGCCGGTGGAGCGGGCGTCTTCGGCTTCTCGTGCCTGCCCGTACGGTGGACGTCCGCAGCGCGATCGACAGGCTGCTCGACGCGCCGCCGCACGACACGATGAGGTCCTGGCTGGTGACGGTGACGCTCACCGTGCTGGCGTTCTGCATCCGCTTCGTCGGCATCGGGTACCCGAAAGGCGTCCTCTTCGACGAGACGTACTACGCCAAGGACGCGTACACGCTGCTGAAGCTCGGGTACGAGGGGTCCTGGCCCGAGAACGCGAACGAGATGATCGCCTCGGGCCACGTGGACGTGTTCACGTCGAACGCCTCGTTCATCGTCCATCCCCAGGTCGGCAAGTGGCTCATCGCCTCCGGCGAGTGGCTGTTCGGGATGAACTCGTTCGGCTGGCGGTTCCCGGCTCTCGTGTTCGGCTCGCTGATGGTCGGCCTGGTCGTCCGCCTCGCACGTCGCGTGGCCCGCAGCACCATGGTCGGCGCTCTCGCGGGCTTCCTCCTCTGCGTGGACGGGCTCAACTTCGTCATGAGCCGGCTCGCCCTGCTCGACATCTTCGAGGCGTTCTTCATCGTGGCCGGCGTGCTGGCCGTCGTCATCGACCGGGACTGGTTCCGCCACCGGCTCGCCCGGGACCTCGAGCGGCGAGGACTGGCCGACTACGGGGGCGACCCGGGCCCCTTCGTCTTCCGCCCGTGGCTGCTCGTGGCCGGCGTGCTGTTCGGGCTGGCGATGGGTACGAAGTGGAACGCCGTCTTCGTCATGGCGAGCTTCGGGGTCCTCACCGTCGTGTGGAGCATCACGGCGCGACGTCTCGCCGGTGCGCGCCGGCGCTCGTACATGGCGCTCGTGCTCGACGGGCTGCCCGCGTTCGTGAGTCTCGCCGTGCTGGGGTT
>DASSQF010000319.1:0-7515 GCA_035702685.1 Propionibacteriaceae bacterium | reverse complement strand
GGCATCATCAGGGGTCACCACATCGCCGATTCCGTGCGGATGTTGGTGGTTCCCGGATCGGCAAGGGTCCGGCTCCAGGCGGAGTCGGAGGGGCTGGACGTGATCTTCAAGGAGGCCGGGGCCGAGTGGCGGGCTGCCGGTTGCTCGATGTGTCTGGGCATGAACCCCGACCAGCTGGCGCCCGGTGAGCGCGCGGCGTCCACCTCGAACCGCAACTTCGAAGGACGGCAGGGCAAGGGTGGTCGGACCCACCTCGTCTCGCCGCAGGTGGCCGCGGCCACCGCGGTGATCGGACGGTTGAGCTCGCCCGCCGACCTGTCCCGTTCGACCACCGTCGTCGGTTCCTGACCCGACTGCTCTGAGGAGACAGAGATGGACAAGTTCACGACCCACACCGGCACCGCGGTTCCGTTGCGGCGCAGCAATGTCGACACCGATCAGATCATCCCGGCCGTCTATCTGAAGCGGGTCACCAAGACCGGCTTCGAGGACGGGCTGTTCGCGGCGTGGCGCAGCGATCCGAACTTCGTGCTCAACCAGCCGCAGTACCAGGGCGCGACGATCTTGATCCCGGGGCCGGACTTCGGCACCGGCTCGTCGCGTGAGCACGCGGTCTGGGCGCTGCAGAACTACGGCTTCAAGGTCGTCATCGGGTCCCGGTTCGGCGACATCTTCCGCTCGAACTCCGGCAAGGCCGGACTGCTCATCGCGACGGTTCCTCAGTCGACGGTCGAGGAGCTGTGGGCCTACGCCGAGGAGAACCCGGGCGCCGAGGTGACCGTCGACCTCGCGTCGAAGCGGATCACGGCGGGGGAGAGGTCGTACGACTTCGACATCGACGACTACACCCGGTACCGCCTCCTCAACGGGCTGGACGACATCGGCGTCACGCTCACCCACGAGGCGGAGATCTCGGCGTACGAGGCGAAGCGGCCGTCGTTCAAGCCCGCGACACTGCCCGTCCGTACCGCGGGCTAGGCCCTTCTCTCCTGGAGATCTCGGCACCTCCCAGGCAGCGCTTTTCCGGCGGTTATCTCGTAGAGTGCCTAGCCAGGGCTAGGATCTACGCGAAGTCCCGCACACTAGAGGCGCGCTTCCCGGGGAGGGGCTGGAGATGAACAAAGGCGAGCTCATCGCGTCCATCGCCGAGCGGTACTACTTCGGTAACAAGGCGGAGGCGGAACGGGCACTGAAGGCCGTCACGGAGACCATCGCGGCGGAGACGGCGCGCATGGGACGCGTGGCGATCTCCGGCTTCGGGATCTTCGAGAAGCTGCACCGGGAGGCGCGGACCGTCAGGAACCCGAAGACCGGTGCCCGTAAGGACGCGGCCGAGAAGGACTATGTGCGCTTCCGCATCGGTACCCGGTTCGAGTCGAGGCTCACCCCTTCGGGGGAGTGACCGACCTCGTCAGAAGCCTGCGTCGACGACGTGGTCGCCCACCAGCACGCCCCTCAGCATCTGGCCGCGTCGTACCGTCCTGGGAGCCCTCCCGTCCGCACGCAGGCTGACGCGCACCCGACGGCCCCAGGTGTCGACCGCGGGCCACGTGCCGTCCGCCGACGGACGGTCGTCGCTGATCGTCACGGTCACGGTCTCGCCCACGCCCCCAGTCTGACGGCTCACCTGCCGTCGGCGCGAGACCGCCGGGTCGAACGCCGTCCAACCGGCCCGGCGCTAGGGTTGTCGCCACGGACGGAGAGGCAGATGTGGCACTGACCCAGAACGGCCGACGAGGCCACCTGCCACGTCTGCGCGACGTGAACCACGAGCCGACCGAGCCCACGTACCGGCGCTTCGTCCTCTTCGCGGGCCTCGTGCTCCGTTGGCTCGGGGCCTACGACTGGCGCGGGACGGAGAAGGTGCCCGCACGAGGCGGGGTGCTCGTCGTCGCCAACCACACCTCGGACTTCGATCCGCTCGCCGTCGGCATGTTCCTCATCTGGGGTGCCGGTCGCTGGGTGCGGTACCTCGGCAAGATCCAGATCTTCCGCACGCCGGTGCTCGGATGGCTCGCGAGGGCCTGCGGCCAGATCCCCGTCGACCGGCACTCCGAGCACGCGAAGGACTCGCTGGCGGCGGCCCGTGCCGCGCTCGCAGCCGGCCGGTGCGTCGGCATCTACCCGGAGGGCACCGTCGGCAAGGACCCGGACCTCTGGCCGATGCGAGGCAAGACCGGCGCCGCGCGGCTGGCGCTCGAGACCGACGTCCCCGTGATCCCGCTGGGCCAGTGGGGGAGCCAGGACTTCATGCCGCACGACAAGCCCGGCTTCCCCTTCGTCCTGCGCCGCGGCCAGGTGTTCCGCGTCGTGGCCGGCGACCCCATCGACTTCGACGACCTTCGCGCCCAGCCGATCACGAAGGACCTGCTCGAGGAGGCCACCGACAGGATCATCGACGCCATCACGGCGCAGGTCGCGATCGCACGTGGGGAGCCGGTCCCGACACGACGCTGGGACCCCGACCTCCAGCGTCATGTCCCCGTCGCGGACCGTTAGGGTGGTCGACTGGGACGAGACGAAGGAGAGCCCGACTGTGCGGAGCCGTGTACTGCTGGTGTTCGGCGGCGACTCCTCGGAGCACGAGGTCTCCTGCCTCACCGCGGGGAGCGTGCTGAGAGCTCTCGACCGGGACCGCTTCGATGTGACCTGCGTCGGCATCGCCAAGGGCGGCCGCTGGGTGTGGGTCGAGGAGTCTGTCGTGCGCGGGTACGCGATCGTCGACGGGCACCTGCCGTCGGTGGACGCGTCGCTGCGGGATGCCGTCCTCGTCCGTACCGGCTCGGGTGCCGACGTGGCG
Source organism: Propionibacteriaceae bacterium (assembly GCA_035702685.1). Classification (GTDB taxonomy): domain Bacteria; phylum Actinomycetota; class Actinomycetes; order Propionibacteriales; family Propionibacteriaceae; genus Fen-668. Next base: position 4,715 of record DASSQF010000319.1, on the reverse strand, counting down.
CGGCTCGAGGGCGACGTCCTCGTCGACCGGACGCCTGTCGACGTGGCGTTCGCGCTCCTGCACGGTCCGTTCGGGGAGGACGGGACGATCCAGGGCCTCTTCGAGATGATGGGGGTCCGGTACGTGGGTGCCGGCGTCCTGTCGAGCGCCGCCTGCCAGGACAAGGGCGCGATGAAGCAGCAGTTCGCGGTCAACGACCTGCCGAGCGGCCCGTACGTCATCGTCACGGACGCGCAGTGGCGCGCGGAGCCCGACGCGTGCCTCGCCCGGATCCGTACACTCGCCTCGCCCTGGTTCGTGAAGCCCGCGCGCGGCGGGTCCTCCATGGGCATCACCCGTGTCACGGACGCCGAGGGCCTGCCGGACGCGATCGCGGAAGCCCGCAGGTACGACCCGCAGGTCATCGTGGAGCAGGGGATCGTGGGCGCGCGCGAGATCGAGTGTGCCGTCCTCGGGTCGCTCGACGGGCCACCTGCCGCGTCGTTGCCCGGTGAGATCGACGTCCACACCGAGAGCCGGTTCTACGACTTCGCGACGAAGTACCTCCCGGACCAGCCGGTGTCCCTCGTCATCCCGGCCGACCTCCCGCCCGAGGTGGTCGAGGGCGTCCGCGACCTGGCCGTACGGGCGTTCGTCGCGCTCGGCGTCGAGGGCCTGGCTCGCGTCGACACGTTCGTCATGCCGGACGGCACCGTCACGCTCAACGAGATCAACACGATGCCGGGGTTCACGGCGACGTCCATGTACCCCAAGCTCTGGGAGGCCGCCGGCGTCGGCTACACGACGCTCGTCACGCGCCTGCTCGACCTGGCTCTCGCGCGGCCCCTCGGGCTGCGCTGAGGAGTCCGGTCCCCGTCGTCCGGGCCCGGAGACGCGAGAAGGGGCCGGCGCGACGCCGACCCCTCCCGCGAACCCGGTCTACTGGCCGAACCACTCCGCGACCTGAGCCTTGAACTGCTCGTCGAAGTCGGCGACGTTGTGGTTCTCCTGGATCCAGGCCTGCAGCGCGCCGCTCGTCGTGGACGAGCCGAGGGCGCGGGCCGCGACCGCGTCGATCTCGGCGCGGCACTGGTCGGGCGAGGTGACCGCACGGAGCAGCATCTGCTCGGCCTGGACCTTGCCCTCGTAGAGGAACGGGTAGCCCTCGGGGACGAGGCGACGGGCCCACGGCCTGTCGGGCAGGATGCCGACCGCGCCGGCCATGAGGGCCTCGACGTACTCGAGCCCGTACGCCTCCTCCGTCGCGGTGGCGACGTAGGCGGTCACCCTGGACAGCTCGTCCCAGTACTCCTGGCGGCCCTTGGCGAGCGGCGCGACGCTGGCCCACTTCTGACGGGACAGGTACATGGCCGTCTCGCTGGCGAGGGCAGTCGTGTTGAGACGGGCATGGACACGGATCGGGGTCTGCTTGGCGACAGCCTCGACGATCTCCACGAACGCCTGCGGCTGCTTGCGGGCGATCGTCGAGATGGCGGGGTAGAGGACAACGGGGATGTCGGTCGTCTGACGGGGACGGACCATCTCGGCCCGGACGCCCAGGTCGGCCCAGGCGACACGGACGCGGTCGGCGAGCGTCGGCACCGTCCACTTGCGAGCGACCTCGCGGACCTCCACGGCGGTCCGCTCGCCCGCGCAGAACGTCGGGAACATGGCGTAGCTCAGACCCATGGCCGCGAAGTTCACGGGGTGGTGGAACGTCGAGGGGTTGATCCACTGGAAGTTCATGATGCGCGGCTCGGCGCCCGTGCGGTGGAGCCGCTGGAAGACGCCGACGGAGTCGATGACGTCGAGGTTGATGACGAGGGTCGTCGGGTCGAGGTCCTCGAGGGTCACGACGTCGAAGCCGTCGGCCGTGCCGCGGGAGTTGCCCAGCAGGACGGAGCCCGGGTACATGCCCAGGACGCGCCGTGCGACAGTCACGCCGCCGTCGGTGGTCACGAGCGATCCGTCAGGGGTGATGATCGGCTCGTCGGTGAGCCATCCGTACTTGACTGCCACAGCCATGGGCTGCCCCTCCTTAGAACGAGCCTCGGGTACGGCTACGTCCCCGTCGACGCGCCATCCGGGTCTGGGAGTCATCGTGGCACAGGGCCATCCGCGACGTGCAGCGGGGGGCACACACGCTGACAAAGGTGCGCGCCGCCTACCGCTACGGTGAACACATGGACGCAGGCACGGTCGGCTCCCTGGGCGAGTTCGGCACCATCGCGAGGATCGTCGCCGGGCTGCCGGATGCGCCGGCCGTCAGCGTGGGACCGGGCGACGACGCGGCCGTGTTCCTCGTCAACGGCTCGTCCGTCAGCAGCGTCGACGTGCTCGTCGAAGGCGTCCACTTCCGGCGCGACTGGGTGCCCGCCGACATGCTCGGCCGACGCGCCGTCGCTGTCGCGGCGGCGGACATCGAGGCGATGGGCGCGTACCAGGGTGCGGTCCTCGTGGGACTCACCGTGCCGCCGGACCTGCCCGTCCCGTGGATCGACGACCTTGCCAAGGGGATCCGGCTCGAGTGCGAGGCGGCCGGGGCGGCGCTCGTCGGCGGCGACCTCACCAGGGGTCGGGACGTCGTCATCTCGGTGACCGTCATGGGGGAGACGCGCGGCGGCCTTCCCGTCCTGCGCTCCGGCGCCGAACCCGGTGACGTCGTCGCGTTCCGCGGCCGGCTCGGGTGGTCGGCTGCCGGCCTGACCGTCCTGAGCCGGGGCTTCAGGTCCCCCAGAGTGCTCGTCGAGGCCTACCAGCTTCCCCAGGTCCCGTACGGTGCGGGCGCAGACGCACGCCGTGCGGGCGCGACGGCCATGATCGACGTGAGCGACGGCCTGCTCGCCGACCTGGGCCACATCGCCGCCGACTCGCAGGTGGGGATAGACCTCGACTCGGCACGCTTCGAGATCCCCGACCCTCTGCACGCTGTGGCGGCCGCCACCGGCGCGGACCCGCTCCGCTTCATCCTCACCGGGGGAGAGGACCACGCGCTCGCCGCCACCTTCCCGCTCGGGAAGGTCCCGCCCGAGTGGCACGTCATCGGCGTCGTGACGGACGGCGAGCCGGGCGTTCTCGTCGACGGCCAGCCGTACAGCGGGATCCCCGGTTGGGACCACTTCCGTCGCTGAGCTCCTCTGAGGGCCCGACGCGCACGATCGCCCGGCGAAGGTCCACGGGATCTCTGGCGCCGTCGCGTACTGTCTGGTGTCATGGCGACCCGGGCACCTTCCCCGCCACGGTCCCGCTCCGGAGCGTCCTCACGCACGGGCTCGGGGTCGAGGTCCAGCGGGAGCAAGACCACATCGACGTCGCGTTCGCGCGCCCGCACGCAGCGGCGCCCGGGCGTGCTGCCCGCCCTCGGACGGGGACTCGCCGCAGTGTGGCGGGGTCTCGCCCACGCTGCCGGCAGCGTCGTCCGCGGCATCGGCAGCGGCGCCCGCGACCTCGACCCGGCGCTGCGCCGTGACGGGGCCGGGCTCTTCCTCGTCGCGCTGGCCGTCGTGGTCGTCGCCGCGTTCTGGTTCCAGATCCCGGGGCCCGTCGGTGGCGCCCTGAGGCAGGGCATGGAGTCAGCGGTGGGCGTCGCCGCGTACGCCACGCCCGTGCTGCTCGCCGTGATGGCCTGGCGCACGCTGCGCCACCCGGACCGCAACGGCCCCTGGGGGCGCCAGTTCGTCGGCTGGAGCGCCATCGTCCTGGGCGCCCTCGGCATGGTGCACATCGCCAACGGCCTGCCGCGCCCCTCGGACATGGAGGCGGTACGGCGTGCGGGCGGCGTCGTCGGCTACCTGTCCAGCTCGTTCCTCGCCGACCTGGTCACCCGCTGGGTCGCCGCGCCCCTGCTCTTCCTCCTCACCGTCTTCGGCGCCCTCGTCGTCATCGGGCGTCCCCTCAACGACGTCGTCGCCGCGGCCAGGGGCCTCGCCTCGAAGCTGCTGGCACGACGCGCGCCGCACGAGCAGCTCGCCTTCGGCGTCGACGAGGCGTACGACACGCCTCTCGTCGCCGAGGAGGACCCCGGGGAGGCCCTGACAGAGGTCCTCGAGCCGGCGAAGCCCGTCAAGGCCGGACTGCCTCCCGCCCGCGACCAGGAGCCCGAGCCGGTTGAGCTCCCGGCACCCGTGCACAGCAGCGCGCCCCTGCGCAGCGAGCAGCAGATGCTGTCGGGCGACGTGGCGTACCTGCTCCCGGACCCCACGACGCTGCGGTCCGGCTCGGTCCCCAAGGCCCGCACGCAGGCGTCCGACGCCGTCGTCGGCAGCCTCACCGAGGTGCTGCGCCAGTTCGAGATCGACGCCACGGTGACGGGCTACACCCGCGGACCGACAGTGACCCGGTACGAGGTCGAGCTCGGCACGGCCGTCAAGGTGGAGAAGGTCACGGCCTTGAGCCGCAACATCGCGTACGCCGTGGCCTCGCCCGACGTGCGGATCCTGTCGCCGATCCCCGGCAAGTCGGCCATCGGCATCGAGATCCCCAACAAGGACAAGGAGGTCGTCTCGCTCGGAGACGTCCTGAGGTCCCAGGTCGCCCGCAGCGACCACCACCCCATGACCGTCGGCCTCGGCAAGGACGTCGAGGGCGGATTCGTGGTGGCCAACCTCGCCAAGATGCCGCACCTGCTCGTCGCCGGGGCCACGGGCTCGGGCAAGTCGAGCTTCATCAACTCGATGATCACCTCGATCCTGATGCGCTCCACGCCCGACGAGGTCCGGATGATCATGGTCGACCCC
>DASSQF010000318.1:0-9278 GCA_035702685.1 Propionibacteriaceae bacterium | reverse complement strand
GCGCGACGGAGACTCGCGCGGGGTCGGCGCCGAGGGCGGCGAGCTCGGTCATCTCGTCAGGGCAGGTGGCGATGATCCGGTCGACGCGACGTACGACGGCCGGCTCGAGCCACACCCGCTCGCGCGGGCTGGTGTCCTCGGCGCCGAGGTGTCGCCTCTTCACGCTCCCCAGGGCGTGGAAGGTCTGGAGCACCGCGGGCCGGACCGCGGGAGGCCTGACCGTCTTGGCAGCGTCGAGGGCCGCCAGGCCCGACATCCAGAAGTGCCCGTGGACGACATCGGGCGGCTGGTCCCGCCAGTCCTCGCCGATCCCAGCGGCGAGTGCCGGGATCCAGGGCAGGAGGTCGTCCTTCGGAACAGGCCCCGCGGGTCCGGCCGTGACGTGGACGACGTCGACTCCCGGCGCGAACTCCACCCGTTCCGCGAGCGACGGGTCGTCCCTGCGCGTGTAGACCACGACCTCGTGGCCACGACGAGCCAGGGCTGCCGAGAGCGCCGCGACGTGGACGTTCTGTCCTCCGGCATCCACCCCGCCGATCGCCGCCAGGGGGCTTGCGTGTTCGGAGACCATCGCGATTCTCATGGTGCACCTCCTTCGATCTTCCTGTGCCGTGGCCGTCGGCCCACGACGTCGTGCAGTACCCCGTCCCAGTCCGTGAGGAACCTGCCGAGCCCGTACCTGGCGAGGGCGGCCTCACGCGCCACCCGTCCGCACCGCTGCGCCTCCTCCGGGTCGTTGAGCAGCCGTCGCGCGGCGGCGACGAGCTCCGTGACGTCCGTCGAGATGGCTCCTGCGCCCGGTGGGACCGCGCGAGCCGCCTCGGTGCTCGCGAGCACCACGACCGGCAACGCCAGGTGCATCGCCTCGAGCAGTGCGAGCCCGAGGGACGTCCACCGGAGCGGGTGGACGTACAGGCGGCACTGACCGAGCCGGCGGCGCAGCTCCGCGGGCGGCAGGTCCCCCCCGATCCGGAGGCGGTCCGTCCCCATCCCGAGCGCCTCGGGAAGCGCGTCGCAGCCCATTCCGTACAGCTCGAGGGGACCGGCGTCGGCGAAGGCGGGCAGCAGGTCCGTACCCGTCACCCTCCAGCGACGTACGGGCTCGTTGACGACCACGGCCTGTACCGGCCGCTCGCCCGTGTAGCCCGCACCGTGGTCGACGATCCCGTGCTCCACCACCCTGGTGGTGGCCCGGCCGCTGTCCCACATCACGTCGTTGAAGTGCGTCACGTGCACGATGGGGATCTCGGACTGGTCGGCGAGCGGGTGAACCGTCGAGGGGACGGAGTCCTTCGGCGTGTTGTGCTCGAGGTAGACAGCCGGCAGGTCGTGACCCGGGCGCCTGCCCGTGAGGCGCAGGCACTCGTCCAGCTCATCGGGGCGCTGCAGGACGACCACGTCGATGGGCTCGTCGGCGAGACTCTCGGAGCGGACCTCGCGGGCGTTCGGCCAGTCCCTACCGCCGCGTCCCAGGCCCCACCCGTCCCGCCGGTCGTTGACCGGCAGGAGGTAGTCGTGGTCGCCCCGGACGAAGGACTCCATCCACCCGCCGTGCACGTGCCAGATGAGCACCCTCATGACGCACCTGCCTCCGTGGCGAGGCGGTGGTCGGCGTGCGCGGCCGATGCTGCTGCGGGACGTGCCAGCAGCTGGTGGACCGCGTCCGCGACGCTGGACGGCGACACCCCGGCGAGGCACGGGTGTCCGGGGACCGGGCACGTCCGTGCGCGGGAGCCGCGACACGGAGCCTCCTGGTCGCCGAGCACGACGTGCGGCACCCCGTACGGCGCCCACCGTGCGGCCGGCACGACGGGGGAGAAGAGGCTGACGACAGGCGTCCCCACCGCGGCGGCAAGGTGGGCGGGTCCCGTGTTCCCCACGACGAGCACCCGGGCTCGCGCCAGCACGCCGGCCAGTTCGGGCAGGTCGAGCCGCCCCCCGAGGTCGACACCGGTCGTACCCGCAACGGTCGCCGTCAGCGTCTTCTCGCGGTTCCCTCCGGTCACGATGACCCTGTGACCCTGACCGGCGAGGATACGGACGAGCTCCGCGTGGTGGGATGCGGGCCATGCCCGGGCGGGGGCCGACGCGCCGGGATGGACGACGAGGTACGGACCGGGCCCGGTCAGGGACGACGTGTCCGGAGGCGCGGTGACCGCCAGGAGGCCCTCGTCCTGCGGGGGCAGGACGTGCCCGGCGGCCTTGGCGATGAGAAGGGCCCGCTCGGGCTCCGGCTGGTCCTCGTCGAAGTCCTCCCCGGGCCGCAGGCGGACATCGAGCAGGGCGCCGGCGTAGTCGACGGAGGCACCGATGACTCGGGGGACTCCGGCGAGGCGCAGGACGAGCGCCAGGGGCAGCGGGGACTGGTGGAACGAGGTGAGGATGACGGCCTCGTCGAAGGCGCCCGCCCGTACGGTCTCCTGCAGAGAGAGCACGTCGGCCGGGTTGATGGGCGTGTTCGGCATGATCCAGGGGCTGTTCCACACGAGGACGTCGTCCACGCCGGGGAGCAGGCGAGCCGCCGGAGCGCCGAGGCGGGAGCACAGCATCGTGACGTGGTGGCGTGCAGCCACCGCCCTCACAGCCGGTCCGCACAGCAGGACGTCACCCAGGGAGTCGAGGCGCGCCACGAGGACCCTCATCAAGCCGTTCTCCTCACCACAGGGGAACTACCCACGGCTCCTGACAGCCCTTTGCTGGACTGGTGCGGGACGAGAACTCCGTCGCCGTCGCGCCTGGTGGCCGTCCTCGGGGCGGTCTTCTCGGTCGGAGTCCCCTGACCGGGGACTCCGCGGAGCGCCGCATCCGCGGGCGTGCACTCGAGCGGCGTGACCGGCGGACGACGGTCGGTCTGTCCGTCGAACACGCCAATCGAGTACCCGAGGAGAAGAAGTCGAAACTGCTCCGCGGATCGGGTGCCTGCCAACACGCGGGCCTCCAGAGAGGTCGGACTTTCCGCCTGGGTGGGTACTGCTCGCCCATGGCGGGACAGGGGAGCGGGTCCGTGGACGGTCCCGAGATGGTGGTGCTCCGTGCGCTCAAGCTCGGCGACCTCCTCGTGGCCGTCCCGGCGCTCCACGGCCTGCGACGGGCCTTTCCCGAGCACCGCATCCGCTACGCGGCTCCGGCGTGGCTCGGCCCTGTCGTCGACCTCGTCGGTGGGCTCGAGCTGCTCGACACGCCCGGACTGGATGTGCCGATCTCGCTGCCGCCCGGAGTGGTCGACATCGCCGTGAACCTCCACGGCAAGGGGCCCGAGAGCCGTACGCGTCTCGACGCCCTCCAGCCCCGGCGACGGCTGGGCCACCGCTGGGACGGTCCTGGACATTGTTGGGACGGACCGGCATGGCTGGACGGCCTGCACCAGCGTGAGCGGTGGACCCGGCTGCTGCAATGGCACGGCATCGCGGCGGACCCGGACGACGTCCGCCTGGAGCAGGCACGCCCTTCTCCGCGCCCCGGCGCCGTGGTCGTGCACCCGGGGGCGGCGCACGGCAGCCGCCGGTGGCCGACGGAGCGCTTCGCCCGGGTGGCGGCCGCCCTCTCACGGGGGGGCCACGACGTGGTGGTGACCGGGAGCTCGAACGAGCAGCCCCTCGCGCTCGCCGTCGCGGAGCAGGCCGGCCTGGGCGACGACGCGGTGCTGGCCGGCAGCGCGGACCTGGGGGAGATGGCGGCACTCGTCGCGGAGGCAGAGGCCGTGGTGAGCGCCGACACGGGGGCCGCGCACCTCGCCTCCGCGTACGGCAGGCCCTCCGTGGTGATCTTCGGCCCTGCCCCGGTCGCCGAGTGGGGTCCGCCCCCGGGGCCGCACATCGTGCTCACCGACGAGTCCCAGCGTCGTGGCGACGTGTTCGCCGAGACCCCCGACCCCGCCCTGCTGGCGGTCCAGGTCGACGACGTCCTCGCGGCGCTGGAGTCGCTCGGCATCCTGTGAGCGCGCGGGAGGCCGCTCCTGGCTAGGCCGTGCCGCCGAGGCCCAGACGGTCCAGGAGCCAGGCGAGCTCGTACGCCTCGTCGCGCCACGCCTGGTACCGGCCCGTCGCCCCCTGATGCCCGCCCATCTCCACCCGCAGGAGGACCTGGCCCGAGGCGTCCTCGCGGTCGCGGAGGGCCGCCACCCACTTGGCAGGCTCCGAGGCGGAGACCCGCTGGTCATGGAGAGCGGCCGTCGCCAGTACGTCGGGGTACGGGCCGGGGCCGATGTTGCCGTACGGGCTGTACGACGCGATCCTCGCGAACGCCTCCGGGTCCGCCACCGGGTCACCCCACTCGTCACGCTCCGTGACCGTCAGCGGGAGGTCCTCGGCGAGCATCGCGGTGAGCGGGTCGAGGAATCCCACGCCGACCTGTGCGGCGCAGAAGAGCTCAGGGGCGAGGTTGAGCGCGGCTCCGACCGTGAGGCCTCCGGCGGAGGCTCCCCGTGCGGCGAGTCGCCCCGGCAGGGCGACCCCAGCATCGACGAGGTGGCGACCGACCGCCACGAAGTCGCTGAAGGTGGTCGCCTTCGCGGCGAGCCGTCCCTGCTCGTACCACGTGCGGCCGAGCTCTCCGCCACCACGGACGTGCGCGTACGCGACGACGACGCCGCGATCGAGGAGGCTGAGCCGCGCGACGGAGAACCCCGGGTCGAGGCTCGTCTCGTACGCGCCGTAGCCGTACAGCACGCACGGCGCGGGCCAGGCCGTGTCCCGGTGGCTCACCACCGAGACGGGCACCTCCACACCGTCGGCGGCGAGGGCCCAGAGACGCCGCTGCACGTAGTCCTCCGTACGGAACGGACGTCCCTCCGGGTCAGGGAGGACGGCCTGGCGCTTGAGGATCCGCTCGCCGGTGCCCTCCCACGAGACCTCGAGCACGGTGGCCGGGTCCACGTACGACTCCCGGTGCAGGCGCAGGCGGTCCGCGAGGTAGTGCTGGTCGGCCGCACCCACGGACTCCAGCTCCGCGCTCGCCTCCACGAGCCGCGTCGTACGAGCGGGTCGGTCGACGACCAGGACGCGGGGGAGCCCGTCCTTGCGGAGATGGACGACCAGGTGGTCGGCGTAGGCGGTCACGTCGAGCAGACGCACGCCGTCCTCTCCAGGGAGCACCGTCTCCCAGTCGGCCCAGGCGTGCGGACGTGCCGCGGTCACGGCGAGCTCGAAGTCCCGGTGCCGGGCGTTGTGCACGACGAAGAGCTCGTCGCCGGCCGGCTCGACGCTGTACTCGACGCCCTCCCTGCGGGGGACGACGAGGACGGGGGAGGAGGTCGGCGCGGTCACATCGAGCAGATGCACCTCGCTCGACGCCTTGCTCGCGGTGTCGACGACGAGCCACCTGTCGTCGCCGGAACGCGCCGCCGAGACCCAGAACCTCTCGTCGTCCTCGCGCAGCAGGTCCACGTCGTCGCCCACGTCGGTGCCGAGCGCGTGCCGCCGCAGGAGGTACGGACGCCAGGAGTCGTCCGGGACCGTGTACGCGACGTGCCGGTCGTCGATCCAGCAGACGCTCGCCACGTCCTGGAGGACGTCGCGCAGGTCCTCACCCGAGGTGAGGTCGCGGAAGTGGACCTCGTACAGCTCGTCGCCGGCGGTGTCGCACGACCACACGAGCAGGTCGCCGGACGGGGACACGTCCACGTCCCCCACGGCGAACACGTCGTGCCCGGCCGCCTCCGCCTGCAGGTCGAGGAGCAGGGCCTCGCCCTCGATGGGGCGCTCGATGTCCGGTACGTCGTCGCGGGAGGGCGCCGGGGCGCGACGGTACGAGGGGTAGTCCTGACCCTCGACCGTCCGGGCGAAGTACCACCATGCCCGGCCCCGTGCGTCGATGTCGTGGTCGGGGACGCTGAGGTCCGTCTGGAGCGTCCGGGACGAGATCTCGGCCACGATGCGTTCACGCAGCGGGCGGAGGTGCTGGGTCTGCTCGTCGGCGTACGCGGTCTCCGCCTCGAGGTGGGCCACCACAGCCGGGTCCTCGAGATCGTCGAGCCAGGCGTACGGGTCCACGACGGTACGTCCGTGAAGGGTCGTCTCCCGCGGTCTCCGGTCCGGTCTGGGTACTGGCACCCGCGTCACTCTAGGGCCAGGCCAGAGTTGGAGACGGTCCCGGGGCGTGGCATTATTGACCCCCGGGCCATTGACACTCGCGGGACGTTGCGCGCTCTAGACGCGGTGACGCGGGTGATGGTCCTTGTCAGGAACCCTCTTATGAGAGGCACACAGTGGTTCGATCCGCAGCAGCCCGTACCGACGACTCGGCAACCACGACCCCCCCGCGGAGCCCGCGCGGCGTGAAGGTCGTCGAGGCAGTCTCAGACGAGGAGCTCGACGCGACGAAGCCGGCACGTGCCGCACGTCGCGGTCGGCCCAAGGTGGAGGCGGCACCCGCGACCAAGCGGAAGAAGGCCGACCTCGATCCCGATGTCTCCGAGGACGAGTCCGAGGAGGTGGACGAGGACCCCGAGGACGTCGACGTCGACGACTTGGAGGACCTCAGCGGGGAGGACCTCGAGGTGGTGTCCGACTCCGACGATGAGGAGGACGCGCCCTCCATCGTGGAGGCGCTGTCCGGGAGCACCGAGAAGTCCGTGGCTGTCGTGCGTGAGGGCGACGAGGTCGTCCTGACCGTCGGCGGCAAGAAGCGTGGGCTCGAGGACGTCGACGACGCCGCGTTCGAGCCGGAGAAGGAGGCGGTGGTCGAGAAGGAGATCACCGAGGACGAGGGCTTCAGCCTCTCGGACGCCGACGATGCCGACGAGCCGGAGCAGCAGGTCATGGCGGCCGGCGCGACGGCGGACCCGGTCAAGGACTACCTCAAGCAGATCGGCAAGGTCGCCCTCCTCAACGCCGAGCAGGAGGTCGAGCTCGCCAAGCGGATCGAGGCCGGGCTCTTCGCCGATGAGCGGCTCAACGACGTCAACCCGGTGAAGTCGGCTGACGTGGAGGACTACGAGTGGATCGCCGCTGACGGCCGCCGCGCGAAGAACCACCTCCTCGAGGCCAACCTCCGTCTCGTCGTCTCGCTCGCGAAGCGCTACACGGGCCGGGGCATGCTCTTCCTCGACCTCATCCAGGAAGGCAACCTCGGTCTGATCCGCGCGGTCGAGAAGTTCGACTACACGAAGGGCTACAAGTTCTCCACGTACGCCACGTGGTGGATCAAGCAGGCGATCACCCGGGCCATGGCCGACCAGGCCCGTACGATCCGGATCCCCGTTCACATGGTCGAGGTCATCAACAAGCTGGCCCGGGTCCAGCGGCAGATGCTCCAGGACCTCGGTCGGGAGCCCACGCCGGAGGAGCTCGCCAAGGAGCTCGACATGACCCCCGAGAAAGTCGTCGAGGTCCAGAAGTACGGGCGGGAGCCGATCTCGCTCCACACACCTCTGGGTGAGGACGGCGACTCCGAGTTCGGCGACCTCATCGAGGACTCCGAGGCGGTCGTCCCTGCCGATGCCGTGAACTTCACGCTCTTGCAGGAGCAGCTCCACGACGTGCTGGACACCCTGTCCGAGCGCGAGGCGGGTGTCGTCAGCATGCGCTTCGGCCTCACCGACGGGCAGCCGAAGACGCTCGACGAGATCGGCAAGGTGTACGGGGTCACGCGCGAGCGGATCCGTCAGATCGAGAGCAAGACCATGTCGAAGCTGCGGCACCCCTCCCGGTCCCAGGTGCTCCGGGACTACCTGGACTGAGGGTCTCGGGGCATCTCCCCGATGCGAGTGAACGCGGGACCGGCTTCGGCCGGACCCGCGTTCTCGCTTGTGGGGCGGGAAAGCTGGCAGTGAGATCTCGTCGTCCGGGCATCGCCAAACGCGAGGCGGCATGGCAGGGTGAGTGCCAGCGCCCGCAGTGAGGCGGGCCGAGAGGAGATCCCCATGCCACTCGTCCGCCCCAGCCGTCGCGCCCTGCTCGGGGGAGCCGTCGCCGGTGCCGCACTCGCCGTCCTGCCGGCGGTTCCCGGTCATGCCGACACCCCCGCCCGGCGCTCGTCCGTCGACGAGGCCGTCTCGTTCCTCGACGTCATGGCGAGTGCGTACCCGGCGTCGGGCACGCCGACCCTTCCCCAGAGCTACGCCGACGAGCTGGGCCTGTTCTCCACCAGCTTCGTGTACGACGCGGCGCTCACGGTGTGCGCCGCCCTGGCCGCCGGTCGTACCTCCTTGGCCCGGCGCGTGGGTGACGGGCTGCTGTTCGCGCAGGAGCACGACCCCACGTACCACGACGGCCGGCTGCGGCAGGCCTACAACGTGGGTCCGTACGTCTTCTACGACGGCAACCCGAGCCCGTACGGGCTGGTCCTGCCGGACGGCACCGCGAACATCGGCTGGCAGTTCGGCTTCCTCGGCACGGCGGTGGGGGACATGGCCTGGCCGGGGATCGCGTTCGTCCGTCTGTACGTGACGACGGGGGACGCGAGGTACCTCGAGGGCGCGCGCAGGATCGCGACCTGGATCACCACGAAGGCGGTCAACCCGGGCGCGCTCGGCGGGTTCCGGTTCGGGACCACCGCGGGGGATGCGCCGATCCCGAACGTGTCCACCGAGCACAACATCGACTGCGTGGCGTTCTTCACCATGCTGGACGCTGTGGACGGTGCGGACTGGTCGGGCGCAGTGGCGCGGGCCCGTGCGTTCGTGGAGAAGATGTGGCAAGGCAGCTTCTTCTGGACCGGCTCCAACGACGGGTCGACGGTCAACACCTCGCCGATCCCTCTCGACGTGCAGGCCTGGAGCTGGCTGGCGATGCTCGAGCCGCGCTACCTGGGGGCGCCGCTGTGGGCGGCCACGAACCTGTGGACGACGGACGTCGCCGGCCAGACGCACAGCCAGCTGCCGGCGGGGGAGAGCTTCAGCGGGGTGACGTTCTCGTCAGCGAGTCTCACGTCGACCGCCTCGTACAACGGGATCCCGGTCAACCCTCACGGTGTGTGGTGCGAGGGGAGCTCCCAGCTCGCGTGTGCGCTGCAGCAGCGGGCGGCGAACCGGGAGAGCACGGTCGCGCACGCGATGCTGTCCGACCTGTCGCGCGTGCAGCAGGTCCTCGGCCGCGGCCAGCACGTCGGCGGGAAGCCGCTCGGCGTGGGCGGCATCGTCGCGGCGACGAGCCTCATCGACACCGGCTTCGGCTTCGGCTACTTCCAGGTCCAGCACACGGGCGCGACCTCCTGGTACGTCATGGCCGCCCTCCGCCACAACCCGCTCCGCCTGTAGCGGGGGTACGAGCTGGGGCCGTCGTTCCGTGTCGGTTCACCATGTTAAGTGGGTCAACCAGCTTCCCTGCTTATCCTGGTAA
>DASSQF010000317.1:0-4303 GCA_035702685.1 Propionibacteriaceae bacterium | reverse complement strand
ACCATGATCGTGATGACGATCGCCAGCACCCCGTCGGAGAAGGCCTCGAGCCGTGATGTCCGCATCGGTCTCCTTCCCGTTGGCGGCTGAGCCTAGGGCACGTCTGCGTACCCGGTACCGCGCCAGGACGGACCGCCCTCGGTGAGACCGCCCTCATGCGGACTATCCGACACATCGGCAGCAGAGGCCGCTCCGTGTCGCCAGGGGCCGAGGCCGCCGCCCGCGTCGTGACTCCTCGGCGGTTGGGCGATCCGTGGCTTCCCACATCGGCAGTACGGACCCAGCTCGCGGCCAGCCGTCGTCCTGTACTCGTCCTGGAGCCCGTCGTCTCCCATCTGTCGGGAGCCAGCTTGTCGCCGTCGTCAGCGCTCCCGCCACTGAGCGAGGCGCCCTCGACCGGAAGGTCGTCGGGATCAGGCAGAGGGAACCACGGTCGACTCGCGCGGCACCAGCGTGGAGTGCAGGACGGGACCTGCGTCGGGTGCCGGGCGTCCCTCGATGGCGGACAGGGCGAGCTGGGCCAGGTAGCGGCCGAGGCCGACGATGTCGACGTGCACGGTGGAGAGCCGGGGCTGGAACGTCGTCGCGAGAGGGGTGTCGTCGTGGCCGATGACCGCGAGCCCTTGAGGGACGGGTACGCCGAGGCGTAGTGCGGCGCCGACAAGGGCGGCCGCGACGTCGTCGTTGTACGCCACGATCCCCCTGACTCCCTCGTCGAGCCAGCGGGTCACCACGGGTGCTGTCGAGTCGTCGTTGAGGTCGACGAGCGCGCTCGAGACGAGCGGCGTGCCCAGCCCGGCCGCCGCCTCCTGGGCGCTTTGCCGCCGCATGGCGACGAGGTCGGCCACCCGAGGGTCGGCCGAGCCGGCGAAGGCCAAGCGCGTGTGGCCCAGGTCGACGAGGTGCTGCACCTGGAGACCCGGTCCTTCCTCCCGGTACTCGGCGATGGGAGGGGCGTCAGGGTCGGGAATGATGCGCGTCACCCCGGCGGCCCGGATGCCCGAGACCTGGTCAGGAGTGAACGAGGTCATCGACATCACGAGGTCGGGCTGGAGCGTCTCCCACAGCGGACGCGCGTGCCCCGTCGCATGGGGTGTGTACGTGATGAGCGCATAGCCGGCCTCGTCGAGAGCCAGCGAGGCCTCCTCGATGTTGCGCCTCAGGTTGAAGTCCAAGGGCCAGTCGGGCAGGACGAGCAGCACGATCCGGCTGCGTCCACTCGCGAGCGCGCGCGCCGCGACGTGAGGGCGGTAGCCGAGCCGCGCAGCCTCTGCGAGCACCCGGTGACGGGTGTCCTCGGAGATCGTCTGCCCCGGGGTCTGGTTGAGCACGTACCCCACCGTGGCCCGCGAGACGCCCAACGACCGGGCGATGTCGCTCGTCGTGACCCGCCGGACATCAGACGCCATATCTCTCCCTCGCAGACTTGCGCGCGCAAGTAGACGAAGGCTAGCATCCCGGCATCACTTGCGCGCGCAAGTGGCCCGCGACGATGGAGTCCAGATGTCCCTGCTGCCTGACGAGCCCGCTCTCGTTCCTCTCGCCGACCCGGCCGCCATCTCCGCTGCCGCGCCCCCGGCCACCCCGACTGACCTGCCCGACGTGGGGGGCCGCTACGTGTGGCTCATGGTGGTCGCGAGCTTCGGCGCCTTCATGGCGTTCATCACGCCGATCGCGTACTCCCTGGCCGTACGGCTCTCCCAGATCGCGCCCGGTCACGACGAGTACCTCGGGTACGTGACCGGCGCCGGCGCTGCTGTCGTCGTGCTCACCGGCCCGCTGCTCGGACAGGCGTCCGACCGGATGCGTACACGCTGGGGACGACGTCGCCCCTTCATCGTCGGCGGCACCATCCTGGGCTTCGTCGCCCTGGCTGTCATGGCCATGGCTCCCTCGGTGGTCGTGCTCGCCATCGGCTGGATCCTGGCGCAGCTGACGTGGGGGCAGGCGTTCGGCAACCTGCAGAACTCGCAGGCCGACCGGCTCCCCGAGCACCAGCGGGGCAAGGTGGCCGGACTGACCGGCTTCGCGCAGCAGATCGCACCGGTGTTCGGCGTCGGGATGGCGACCGTCATCGTCGGTCAGCACCTGTCCACGCCGACGATGAACCTCCTGCTCTTCTTCGTACCCGGCATCATCGGCGGCCTTCTCATCCTCGCCTTCGCGATCTTCGTGCCCGAGGCCGACAGTCGGGGCCTGGTGTTCTCCGAGCGCGCGACCGTGGCGACCCTGTTCCGCAAGATGGTGTTCAGCCCGAGGCGGCACCCGGACTACGCGTGGAACTGGCTCGGCAGGTTCCTCTTCTACGTCGGGCTCACGTTCAACACGACGTTCACCGCGTTCTTCTTCGCCCAGCGTCTCGGCGTCAGCATCGAGGCGGTCGCCGGGACGATCACGATGCTCGCCCTGGTGGGCATCCTCGCCGTGTCGGCCGGCGCGATCGGTGGCGGGTTCATGTCCGACAGGCTGCACCGCCGCAAGCCCTTCGTCCTCGCCTCCGGCATCTTGTTCGGCGCGGGCGCGGTCCTCATGGCGCTGTCGTCGAGCTACGTCCTGCTCGTCGTCGGCTCGCTGCTGACCAGCGTCGGGCTCGGCCTGTTCTCGGCCGTCGACCAGGCGCTCGCCCTCGACGTCCTGCCCGACCGCACGCACGACGCCGGCCGGTACATGGCGATCATGGGCTTCTCGGTGTCGATCCCGCAGGCCCTCGCGCCGCTGCTGGCCTCCAGCATCATCGTCATCGGAGCGGCCGCGGGCGCGAAGAACTACACGCTGCTGTACCTCATCGCCGCGGGGTTCACGACGCTCGGCGGTCTCGTCATCCTGCGGATTCGCGCCGTGCGATGAGTGGTGCTGCGTCCACGGCCCGGACCCCAGGGCGCGGGACCTCAGGCGGTGGAGACGGCCCTCCCTATGTCGACAACCTCCTGACCGCCCTCACCCTCGAGGAGAAGCTCGCGCTCCTCGAAGGAGTGGATGGGTGGCGTACGCACGCGGTCCCGCGTCTCGGCGTACGGTCGCTCCTCATCACCGACGGCCCGCACGGGCTGCGGCTGGCGCGGCAGGTCGGCGGCGGGTTCGACATCGCGGACAACGAGCCGACGACCGCGTTCCCGACGTCGGTGGCGCTCGCCTCGACGTGGAATCCGGACCTCGCCCGTCGGATGGGAGAGGCGATCGGCCGTGAGTGCCGGGACGCCGGCGTCGACGTCCTGCTCGGTCCGGGGATCAACATCAAGCGGAGTCCCCTGTGCGGGCGGAACTTCGAGTACTACTCCGAGGATCCGCTCCTCGCCGGCGCCGTGGGCGCCTCGTTCGTCTCCGGTCTCCAGGGTGTAGGCGTGGCGGCGTGCGTCAAGCACTTCGCGGCGAACTCGAACGAGGACTACCGCTTCGTCGGAGACAGTCTCGTCGACGAGCGGGCGCTGCGTGAGATCTACCTGCGCGCCTTCGAGCGCGTCGTGACCCAGGCGCAGCCCGAGACCGTCATGTCGTCGTACAACGCGATCAACGGCACCCCTGCCTCGGAGCACCGCGACCTGCTCACCAGGATCCTCCGCGGCGAGTGGGGGTTCGACGGGCTGGTCATGACCGACTGGGGCGGCACGCGGGACCGGGTCGCGGCCGTCCGCGCCGGGTGCGACCTCGACATGCCCGGCGAGGTCGCGCACAACCGCGAGGCGCTGAGGCAGGCGGTCGAGTCAGGTCAGCTCAGCCCCGAGGACCTGGACCGGGCCGTCGCGCGTGTCCTGACCCTTGCCGCCCGGCCTCAGCCAGACGGTCCGACCTCCGATCCTGCATGTCACGCCGCGCTCGCCGAGGAGATCGCCCGCGAGGCCGCGACGCTGCTGCTCAACGACGGCTCCCTGCCCCTCGACCCGTCCGCGTCCGGGCTGCTCGTCGTCGGCGAGATGTTCGAGAGGCTGAGGTTCCAGGGCGCCGGCTCATCGCTCATCAACCCCACCGAGGTCGTCTCGGCCAAGGACGCCTTCGACCGGCGCGGCGTCGCCTACCGGTACGAGCGCGGCTACCGCTCCCTCGACACGGCCGGCGATCCCGCGCTGGTCGACGCGGCCGTACGCGCGGCCCGCGACGCGAAGACCGTGGTCGTCTTCGCCGGGCTCACCGACCTCGACGAGAGCGAGGGGTACGACCGGACGACGCTGGCTCTTGCCGCGAACCAGACGGCACTCGTCGAGGCGCTCCTCGGGACGGGGACGCCCGTGGTCCTTGTCCTGTTCGCCGGCGCACCCGTCGAGCTGCCCTTCGCGGACCGGCTCGCGGCCGTGCTCCGGGGCTACGT
>DASSQF010000316.1:0-2894 GCA_035702685.1 Propionibacteriaceae bacterium | reverse complement strand
GAGGTAGGTCACGGCGGCGGCGTCGGACAGCGCGCAGAAGGCGTGGCCCAGACCCTCGGCGATGAAGACCGCGCGGCGGTTCTCGTCGTCGAGGCGGACCGCGACGTGTCGGCCGTAGGTGGGGGAGCCGACGCGCACGTCCACGATGACGTCGAGGACCGCCCCCGACGGGCAGTAGACGTACTTGGCCTGACCCGGGGGCACGTCGGCGAAGTGGACTCCGCGGACGACCCCACGGCTCGAGATGGAGTGGTTGGCCTGAGCCACCGAGAAGGGCGCGCCGACCGCGCGCTCGAGGTGGTCACCTCGGAACCACTCGAGGAAGCTTCCCCGGTCGTCCGAGTAGACGCTGGGCTCGACCAGCCAGGATCCGGCGATGGCAAGGGGCCCGATCTGCATCGGGCTAGTCTCGCCGCTCGACGAGGAGCGAGCGCAGGTAGCCCCCGTAGCCGCTGGCGGCCAGCTCGTCCGCCTGCCGCCCGAGATCCTCGTCGGTGGTCCATCCGTTGCGCCAGGCGATCTCCTCGGGGCACCCGATCTTCAGGCCTTGGCGCTCCTCGACGACCCGCACGAACTCGGACGCCTGGACGAGGTCGTCGAAGGTCCCGGTGTCCAGCCACGCGGTGCCTCGTGGCAGCACGCTGATCCCGAGGTCGCCGCGCTCGAGGTAGGTCTGGTTCACCGCGGTGATCTCGAGCTCGCCGCGAGCGCTCGGGGTCAGGCTGCCGGCGATCTCGACCACGTCGGCGTCGTAGAAGTAGAGGCCGGGCACGACGTAGGGGGAGCGGGGCCGTTGGGGCTTCTCCTCGATGGACAGGACGCGCCCGCCGGCGTCGAACTCGACGACCCCGTACGCGCGCGGGTCCGCGACGCGGTAGGCGAAGATGTGCCCGCCGCTGACGGACGTCAGCCTGCGCAGCCTCGCCCCGAGCCCCGGGCCGTGCAGGATGTTGTCCCCGAGCACGAGCGCGGCCGGGCCGCCCGCGAGGAAGTCCGCGCCGATCGTGAACGCCTGGGCCAGGCCCTTCGGCTCCGGCTGCTCCGCGTACCCGATCGACATCCCGAACTGCGAGCCGTCTCCGAGCAGGCGCCGGAACTGAGGTACGTCGGCAGGCGTGGTGATGACGAGGACCTCGCGGATGCGGGCCATCATCAGCGTGGAGAGCGGGTAGTAGATCATCGGCTTGTCGTAGACCGGCATGAGCTGCTTGCTGATCGCCTGCGTGATCGGGAACAGCCGGCTGCCGGTTCCCCCGGCCAGGACGATGCCCTTCATCGCGGCAACCTAGCAAGGCGCTTCATCGACGGTGTCGTAGAGTCCGTCCGTGCGGATCCTGGTCACGGGCGGTGCAGGTTTCATCGGCTCCCACTACGTGCGTTCGCTGCTCTCCGGCACCTACGACGCGTTCGCCGACGCCGAGGTCACCGTCTACGACAAGCTCACCTATGCGGGGAACCTGTCGAACCTCGCAACGGTCTCCGACGACCCCCGCTTCACCTTCGTCCTGGGCGACATCGTCGACGCCGACCGGCTCGACGACGTTCTCCCGGGCCACGACGCCGTCGTCAACTTCGCGGCCGAGACGCACGTCGACCGTTCGATCGCCGGCGCCGCCGACTTCGTGATGACCAACGTGGTCGGGGTCCAGACGCTGCTCGACGCGTGCCTGCGCGTCGGCGTGCCGAGAGTCGTCCACGTCTCGACCGACGAGGTCTACGGGTCCGTCGAGGACGGGGCCTCGGTCGAGACCGATCCGCTCGAGCCCAACTCCCCCTACGCAGCGGCCAAGGCGGCCGGAGACCTGCTCGCCCGGGCGTACTCGGTGACCCACGGTCTCGACGTGAGCGTCACCCGCTGCACGAACAACTACGGGCCGTTCCAGTTCCCGGAGAAGCTGATCCCTCTGTTCATCACGAACCTGATGGACGGGCGGCGCGTCCCCGTCTACGGCGACGGGCTGAACGTGCGGGACTGGCTGCACGTCGACGACCACTGCCGCGGCGTGCAGCTCGTGCTCGAGTCGGGTCGCGCGGGCGAGGTCTACAACATCGGCGGTGGGACGCCGCTCAGCAACCTGGAGGTCACGGAGGCGCTCGCCGCCCAGTTCGGCGTGCCGCTCGCGGACGCGGTCGAGTACGTCGAGGACCGCAAGGGCCACGACCGCCGCTACTGCCTGTCCGACGACAAGCTGCGCGCCCTGGGCTACCGGCCCCGGCGGTCCTTCGTGGAGGGCCTGGCCGAGACCGTGCAGTGGTACCGCGAGCACGAGGACTGGTGGCGACCGTTGCGCGCGATGGTCTGATGCCGGTCTGGCTGGTGACAGGGGCCGGCGGCCAGCTCGGGCGTGACCTCGTCGACGAGCTGGCCTCGCGGGACGCCGTCGTGGTGGCGTGCGACCGAGCGGCGCTCGACGTCTCCGCCGAGTCCGAGGTCGCCCGGGTGCTCTCCTCCGTGCGCCCGACGGTGGTCGTCAACTGCGCCGCGTACACCGCCGTCGATCAGGCCGAGACGGACGTGGCCCGGGCGACGGCCGTGAACGTCGAGGGACCCAGGAACCTCGGTCGTTGGTGCGCCGAGCACGGAGCGTCGGTGGTGCACGTGTCGACCGACTACGTGTTCGACGGGTCCGCGACGGAGCCGTACGACGAGGACGCAGCGGTGGCCCCTCGTTCCGTCTACGGGCGGACGAAGGCCGACGGCGAGCGGGCGCTGCTGGACACCGGGGCGCGGGCGCACGTGGTCCGGACGTCGTGGCTCTACGGCTCCCGCGGCAGCAACTTCGTCTCGACGATCGTCCGCCTCGCCGGCGAGCGCGACGAGCTGCGCGTCGTCGACGACCAGACCGGCTCGCCCACCTGGACCCGCCACCTGGCCAAGGGCTTGGTGGCCCTGG
>DASSQF010000315.1:0-3310 GCA_035702685.1 Propionibacteriaceae bacterium | reverse complement strand
TCCAGCTTGTGCTTCCGGCTCGTCGCCACGGCAGCCGCTGCGAAGGTCTCGGGGTAGAGCAGGTTCGCGGGGGTGTTGACCCAGTCGCGGGTCTGGTTGACGCCCTCGGCGATCGCCACGGCTGCGGCGACCGCCTCCTTGGCCTCGGGCTTCGTGGACGGGGAGACCACGGTCACCGTACGGAGCAGCTCCGTCGGCTCGCTGCCCACCTTCGTGAACGTGTACGCGCCGAGCAGCGCGCCCTCGGCGGCACCCTTGATGACCTCGGGCTCGGCCAGGTCCAGGCTCACGACGACGTGCAACGGCGAGGCGGGCTCGAGGCCCGCGAGCGCACGCACCCCGTTCGCGACGGCCCGGCGGACCTGCTCGGGGGTGACGTCGACGTCGCCGAGGCCGACCACGACGAGACGGACGCCCGCGGTCGGCAGGATCACGGCGCTGCCGGCCTTCGTCTTGGCGCCGAGGTCGAGCGCGACGGCGAGCGGCGAGGTGCCCCATCGCTTCGTGAGGTCCTTCTCGAGGGCGGAGGGCAGGTCCACGAGCGCGGGCGTGCCCGAGACCTCTGTGAGCCCGACGACCACTGCGTCAGCGTCACGCGGGACCGACTTCGACAACGAGACCGAGACCACGACCATCACCTTTCGAGCGTGCGACACGGGCAGGACGCCCCGACGGGTCAGCGTATCGCGTCGGCTATAGGCTCTCGGATGGCCCGTCCGGGCCCCCGACACGTCACGAGGAGCGCCTGCCGATGACCGCGGACCAGCTCACATCTGTCCTCCACGACCGCCATGAGGCCGCGGGCGCGAAGTTCGCGGAGTTCGGCGGCTGGCTCATGCCGCTCGAGTACACCGGCGTGCTCGCCGAGCACACCGCCGTCCGCGAGCGGGTCGGACTGTTCGACGTCAGCCACCTCGGCAAGGCCCTCGTGGTCGGACCGGGCGCGGCCGACTACCTCAACACGCGCCTGACGAACGACCTGTCGAAGATCGGTGCCGGCCAAGCCCAGTACACGCTCCTGTGCACCGAGGACGGAGGCACGGTCGACGACCTCATCGCGTACCGCCGCTCCGACGACGAGGTCTTCCTCATCCCCAACGCGTCGAACACGACCGAGGTCGTCAAGCGCCTCTCAGAGGGTGCTCCCGAGGGGGTCACGGTGACGAACCTCCACCGCGACTACGCCGTCCTCGCCGTCCAGGGTCCCCTCTCGGACGAGCTCCTCGCGTCGCTCGGGCTGCCGGTGGGCCACGCCTACATGCGCTTCGCCGTCGCCACCCTCGGTGACGCCCAGCTCACCGTGTGCCGGACGGGCTACACGGGAGAGCGGGGGTACGAGCTCGTCTGCGCGGCCGCCGACGCCGGAGCGGTGTGGGACGCGGTGGTCGCCGCCGGCGAGCCGTACGGGCTCGCGCTGTGCGGGCTCGGCGCTCGCGACACGCTCCGTACGGAGATGGGCTACCCGCTGCACGGCAACGACCTCTCCCGCCACATCTCTCCTGTGGAGGCGGGCATCACGTGGGCCGTCGGGTGGAAGAAGCCCGTCTTCGACGGTGCGCAGGCCCTGCGTGCGCAGCGGCTCGCGCCACACCGCGTGCTGCGCGGGCTCACGGCGACCGGGCGCGGGATCCCGCGGCACGGCATGGAGGTCGTCGACGCCGAGGGCAACCGGGTGGGCGAGGTCACCTCGGGCACGTTCTCCCCGACGCTGCGCAAGGGCATCGCGCTGGCGCTCGTGGACCCCTCGGTGGTCGAGGGCGACCAGGTGGGCGTCGTCGTCCGGTCGCGCACGGAGGCTTTCGACGTCGTGAAGCCCCCGTTCGTGACGCCGGGGGTACGTGACGCGTGACCAGGACCGTCCGCGCCCGCATCCTCCACCTCGTCGTCCTCGTGGCGGGCCTCGCCGCGTTCGGCTGGGCGCTCCTCGCGCCCGTCCCGGCGATCCGCTGCCACGACCAGGTCATGAGGCCCGGTGACGTGTGCTCCTACGCGAGCCTCGACGGGTCGAACAAGGGCAAGACCCAGTCGTACGAGGAGCGGCTCGCCACCGAGAAGTCGGCCCGGCCGGTCGTCGCGACGGTCGGCCTCCTGGTCGCCGGTTTCGGCGGCGCGCTGCTGTGGTCGGCGAGCCGTCGACAGCGGGTGGGTCAGTCCGCCTGAGCGCTCACTCCGTGAGGGGCATCGGCCCGTAGACCAGGCGACCCTCGTGGTACAGGCTCACGGAGGTGATGCCGCGTTCCAGCAGCTCCTCGTAGACCTCGGCGAGCCACGCCTCGGCGTCGGCCTGCGTGGGGAACGCGCCGCTCACGCCCGGACCGTCCATGGCCTGGTCGCCGTCCCGCCACGTGAACCCGAAGTACACGGCGTGCCCCTCAGAACTTCGTCCCGCGCTTGACGCGCGGGGCCGGGGAGCGCCACGGCCGGATCGACAGCGCGCGGTTGACGGCGAGCATGAACAGGCCGCGAGTCGACGCGGTCGGAACCTTGACGGCCAGCAGCTTCTTGTAGCCGCGCCACATGACGTACAGGTCGGCGACCGCGAGGATCAGCAGGCCCCAGACGATGAACACGGAGATCTCGACGAGCACCGGCCACCGCGTGCCGAGCAGGCTGACCGCGAGCACGACGAGCCATGCGGGCAGCAGGATCTCGGTGATGTTGAAGCGGGCGTCGATGTAGTCGCGCAGCAGGGCACGCTCCGGCAGGTTGTCCTGCGCCTCCATCGCGCGCACCTGGCTCGCACGGCGGGCGGCGCGCTCACGGTCACGTTCCTGCTTCTTGGTGAGCACAGGGTTCACACGCTGGCGTCGGGCCTCCTCCGCCTGGCGGCGGGTGGGGGTCGGCGCGCCCTTGCCCTTGCTGCGGTCGCTGGGCGCAGGGTCCGACGCAGCGGGCGTCGACTTCTCCTGCCGGTCGTACGGGCGGAAAACTCCCACGGTCGTCCTTGCTCCTCGGTGCGGATTCCCGCGCATCGTACCTGGCCGCTGCGTGAGGCGGCGACGGCGAGGTCGCCTCGCGTACGCTCCCAACCACCATGCGCGTACTCATCCTCTCCGCCGGTCTGGCGGATCTGGGCCCGGCCGCTGCGGGCGCGCTCGTCGGGAGGGCCTGGGCCGACCTGGGCCACCAGGTGGCCGTCGTGCCGCTGGCCATCGGCGGACCGGCCCTGGCCGACGCGGTCTCCGACCTCCCGGACGTCGTCCTCCTCAGACCCGGAACCGGGGATTCGAGCGCCCACCTGGGGCGGGACCTTCGCGCGGCGCTGGAGACCGGGACCGTCCTCGTCGACCTGACGGGCGACTGCCCCGGA
>DASSQF010000314.1:0-12965 GCA_035702685.1 Propionibacteriaceae bacterium | reverse complement strand
GCGGACTTCTTCCTCATCACGTCGTACCTGGTCCTGTCCCGTGCCCCGAAGGCGGGACGCATCGTCGTCGCCGCCGTCATCTCGGTGATCGGCATCGGGTCGCAGGTGCTGAGCCGCCTGTACCTGGGCTACCACTGGCTGTCGGACACCCTGGGCGCCATCACGGTCTCGCTCGTCGTGCTCGGCATCGTCATCGCCGTCGACACCCGCCGTACGGTCCGCATCCCGGGTGAGCGCGTCACCGGCGAGCTGTCCAAGGTCCAGACGGAGAACACGTAGCCGGCGGGGCGCCCGCAGTCAGCGGCGAGAACGGCGGAAGACCGGGACCTCGGGCGTGGACAGGTCCTCCGCGTAGCGGTAGCCGGCGGCGTCGAACGCCGTGAGGTCCGAGGCTGTACGGATCCGGTGGTGCACCAGCCAGCCGGCCATCTCACCCCTGGCCCGCTTGGCGCTGAAGGAGATCACCTTCCAGTCCCCGCGCGGCCCCTGGTCCTCGAAGCGCGGGGAGACGACCGGCGCGTCGAGGGCGTCGAGATCGACGGCCGACACGTACTCGTGCGAGGCGAGGTTCACGAGGACCCGCTCTCCCGGCGACCGGTCGAGGTCGGAGGCGAGCAGTCGCGTGATCCGGTCGCCCCACCACTCGTACAGGGTGCGCCCGCGCTCGGTCGCCAGCCGTACCCCCATCTCCAGCCGGTACGGCTGGATGAGGTCGAGGGGCCGCAGCAGCCCGTACAGGCCGGACAGGATCCGGAGGGTGCGCTCCGCCTCTTCCACGTCCTCGTCGTCGAAGCGGTCGCGGGCCGCCATGCCCTGGTACACGTCTCCCGCGAACGTGAGCAGAGCCGGCCGGGCGTTGGCGCGGGTGAACGGCGTCTCGAAGTCCTGGTACCGCTGGACGTTGAGGGCGGCGAGGTCGTCCGACAGGTGCATCAGACCCGCCACCTCGGAGAGTGACTTCTCGCGCATCAGCCCGATGAGGCGCTCGGACTCGTCCAGCATCCTCGGGCTCGAGTACTCGCGGTCCGGCACCGGTGAGGCGAGGTCCAGCGACTTGGCAGGCGAGATGATCGAGAGCACAGGCCGACGCTACCCAAAGGCGCCCCGGTCGGGCGAGAGGTGCCCGTGGCCCGGCCTCGTACCCCCTAGGGTTGCCGCCATGACCGCCGCAACCGTCCGTATCGGGAGCCTGAGCCGGTGACCTTCCAGCAGGTGCCCTCACTGGTGCTGACCGTCCTCTATGCCCTCGCCCTGCTGTCGATGGTCTTCGTCCTGGTCACGGACGACCGGGAACCGAGCATCGTCATGTCCTGGCTGTTCGTCCTGGGCCTCGCCCCGGGTGTCGGCTTCCTCGCCTACGTCTTCCTCGGCCGGAACTTCCGGCGGCAGGCCCGGTCCGGAGGGTTCGAGGTCCAGACGATCCGGACCGCGATGGCCGGCATCGAGGACGTGCAGGAGGCATCGGCTCCCGTCCTCACGGCCCTGCTCGAGGCCAGGCCGGACGGGCCGGCGGCGCGTGTGGCCCGCGTGGCGCAGCGGGAGGGGAGCGCGTCCGTCGTCGGCGCCGACACGCTGGAGGTCTACTACTCGGGCCGTCAGAAGTTCCCCCGACTGCTCGCCGACCTGGCGGACGCTCAGAAGACGATCACCCTCATGTACCTGATCTGGGAGCGCGACGAGCTCACGGCGAAGGTCACCGCCATCCTGCTCGACCGCATGGCGGCCGGTGTCGAGGTCGTCATCCTGTACGACTGGCTCACGTCGCTGCGCTACCCGAAGTCCGAGCTGCGGCGTCTCAAGCGGGCGGGCGCGCTGGTCCAGCCCTGCTACCGGCGCCTGCTGCGCATCAACTACCGCAACCACATGAAGGTCGCCTCGATCGACGGCCGTGTCGTCTACACGGGCGGCATGAACATGGGGCAGGAGTACGCGGACGGCGGCAAGCGGTTCGCGTCGTGGCGCGACACCCACCTCCGGATGACGGGACCCGTCGTGGCGCCGCTGCAGGCCCTGGTCGCGGGAGTCTGGAGGCTCAACGGGCGCACCGAGGACCTCACGGAGGACCGCTTCATGCCGGCCAGCCCGGACGCGGCCGAGGGCGCCATCCCCGTACAGGTCGTGCACTCGAGCGTATGGACGCCTGCCCTCGTGAACCGGGACGTCTTCATCACCGCACTCGGCGCCGCGACACAGTCCGTGTGGATCCAGTCGCCCTACTTCATCCCGGACGAGCCGCTGCTCGCCGCGATGACCACCGCCGCGGCGTCAGGCCTCGACATCCGCTTCATGATGGCCGGCGTGTACGACAAGGCGGTGCCCTGGTGGGTCGCGCAGACGTACTTCCGCCCACTGCTCGAGGCCGGGGCGAGGATCTTCCAGTACGAGGCGGGATTCCTGCACTCGAAGACCGTGCTGCTCGACGAGGACCTGACCATCATCGGCACGTGCAACTGGGACATCCGCAGCCTCATCCTCCACGACGAGGTGTCGACGATCATCCACGACACGGGCGTCACCCAGGCGACCCGGGAGCAGTACCTCGTCGACCAGGAGAGCTGCCGCGAGATCACGCTCGCGACCATCGACGGCATCAGCAGGCTCGCCACCATCCGCAACCAGGGGCTGCGGCTGACGGCGCGGCTGCTGTAAGCCTGACGGGCCCCTCTCCTACAGGAGCAGCGAGACGGCCGCCACGGCGGTCACCGCGAGCGTGAGCCGCTCGAACCACAGCTGGCTGACCTTGTGGATGAGCCACCGGCCGATGATCGTGCCGACGAGCACGGCGGGCAGGCAGAGCAGGGTCAGCCACAGCGTCGAGACGTGGAACAGCCCCAGCGCGGCCGAGAACGGCACCTTGGTGACGTTGATGATGAGGAAGTACCAGGCGCCGGTGCCGATGAAGCGCACCTTGTCGACCCGCGCGGCCAGCAGGTACAGGCTCATCACGGGCCCGGCGGCGTTCGCCGTCATCGTCGTGAAGCCCGCGGCCACGCCCGTACCGATCGTCGCAGCCGGGTGCATCGGGCCCGGCTCGTCGGCCGGCGGCTTGCGCCGCGCCCACAGCTGCAGGACGAGCATGACGACGAGGATGACGCCGATGAACTTCTTGAGGCCGATGTCGGGCACGAGCCGTACGAACAGGGCGCCCAGCGCGATGCCGGGCAGGACCGCCGGCAGCAGCTTCTTGAGCAGGCCCCAGTCCGCGTGCTTGTGGTAGGTCCACACCGCCACCACGTCGCCGCAGATGAGCAGCAGGAGGACCGCCGCCGTGGACTCCTTCGCCGGCATGAGCTGCGCGAAGATGCTCACGGACACCACGGCGACACCGCCCACGGACGTCTTCGAGACGCCGATGATGAGCGCAGCGACGAGCGCGAGGACGATGGCGAGGGCGGTCGGGGCGAAGGGCAACGTCACAGGGACAACCACACCGCAGTGTCCCGGGGAATCCCCGCCGACACGTCGCCCGAGGCGAGGATGAGCCAACTGTTGTCGGGGAGCGGTACGGGCTCGTCGCCGAAGTTCACGATGCAGCGGAAGCCCGGCTCGCGGGTGAAGCTCAGCACCTGCGGCGGCGTGTCGTCCCAGGACAGCCTCCCGTCGCCCAGCGCTGGGTTGCGGTGCCGCTCCGCGAGGGCCGCCCGGTACAGCTCGAGGTGGCTGCCGGGTACGCCGGTCTGCGCGGCCACCGACAGGTCTGCCCAGCTCGGCGGCTGCGGGAGCCAGGGCTGGCCCGTGCCCGGGCCGAACCCGTACGGAGGCTCGTCGCCCGACCACGGCAGCGGGACACGGCAGCCGTCACGGCCGCGGATCGTGTGCCCCGACCGTTCCCAGCTCGGGTCCTGGAGGGACTCGACGGGAAGGTCCTCGACCTCGGGCAGCCCGAGCTCCTCGCCCTGGTAGATGTACGCGACGCCCGGAAGTGCGAGCTCGAGGAGCGCGGCCGCACGTGCCCGGCGGCGTCCCAGGGCCACGTCGGTGGGCAGGGGTGCGAAGTGCTCGGCGAACTTCAGCGCGTCGTCGGGGTGCACCCCGTTGCGCAGGAAGCGCCACCCCGTCTCCGGCTTGCCGTACCGGGTGACGACCCGTGTCGTGTCGTGGTTGCCGATGACCCAGGTGGGGGGAGCGCCGACCTCGTCGTGGACCCTGATGATCGTCTCGATCATGGCCCGCTGCGACGGACCGGACCACTCGCACCACAGGTGGTCGAAGTTGAAGGTCGTGTGGAGCCGGCCGGGAGCGACGTAGCTCACGAGGCGCTCCGCCGGGTTCATGTGGGCCTCGGAGACGAAGATGCGGGGGCCCAGGGGCGTCCCCTCGTACGAGTCGGCGATGGCCCGCCAGCGCCGGTGGATCCTCTCGACGCCGGGCTGGTCCCAGTACGGGTGGCCCGCATACTTCTGCGTCGTCCCATAGCCGGTCTTCGCGTCGACCGGCGTGTCGGGGAAGGACTGGTCCTTCACCATGGAGTCGGCGACGTCGATGCGGAGGCCGTCGATGCCGCGGTCGAACCAGAACCGGATCACCTCGTCGAACATGTCCGCGACGGCGGGGTTCTCCCAGTTCCAGTCGGGCTGCTCCGGGGCGAACATGTGGCAGTACCACTGCTCCGGGCGCCCCTCGGCGTCGATGACCCGCTCCCACGCGGACCCGCCGAACATCGCGCCCCAGTTCGTGGGCGGCTGGTCCCCGTCGGGGCCCAGCCCGTCGCGGAAGATGAACAGGTCGCGCTCGGGGGACCCCGGCCCGGCAGCGAGAGCCGCCTGGAAGAGGGGGTGGTCGCTCGACGCGTGGTTGGGGACGAGGTCGATGAAGACCCTCAGGCCGAGGCCGTGCGCCTCGTTGACGAACTCGGCGGCGTCGTCGAGCGTGCCGAAGCGCGGGTCGATGTCGCAGTAGTCGCTGACGTCGTAGCCACCGTCGGCCAGGGGCGACGGGTACCACGGGCTCACCCACACCGCGTCGACGCCGAGCGACGCGAGGTAGCCGAGCGCATCGGTCATGCCCCGGACGTCGCCGGTGCCGTCACCGTCAGCGTCGTGGAAGGACCGAGGATAGATCTGGTAGACGACCGAGTGCCGCCACCAGGAGAGGTCGGCGAGGTTCGGTGCGGGAACGTGCGCCATTTTGATCCTTCCAATAGGCGAGTCAGCCTAGCCTCGCACGACGGGGCGCAGGACGGAATGGGGGAAATCTCCGCTCTGTCGTGATGCGCCGGACCCCGGGTCGGACACAGTCCGTGACACAGTGTGAGGAGGCACACTCCGAGAGGCCGCACATGTCGCAGAACCAGGGACCCGGCGACGGCTGGAATCCGCCGAGCCCCCAGCCGTCCCCGTCCCAGCCGTACGGGGAGCCCTCCTCCCAGCCGTACCGGCAGCCCTACTCCTCCCCGGCGCAGCAGCCCTACTCGTCCCCCACGCAGCAGCCCTATGCGTACCCCTCGCAGCAGTCGCCCGCCCAGCCGTACGGGTACCAGCCCCAGCCGGCGCCGGGCTACCAGGTGCAGCCGTACGGGCAGCAGGGCCTCGCGCCCGTCGGCGGGTACGAGCAGCCGCGCGCCGAGAAGCGGTCGTCCGTGCTCGGCGCGCTGGCGCTGCTCCTCGTCGTGGTCTGCGGCGTCGTGCTGAGCTGGAGCATGTGGCGGGTCGGCGGCATCGTCGGTCCGCTCATCGTCAACGGCAGCGTGGACACCTCGAACCAGGCCGAGCTGCAGCAGGCGCTCATGCGGCAGTTCGGCGGCCTGTGGGCGGCCCTCGTCGAAGGGTCCGTCATCCTCGGGTTCGCCGGCTGGATCATGGGCATCGTCGCCGCGGCAACGAAGCGTGGCACCGGCCTCGGGGTGACGGCGATCGTCCTCGGGGCCCTCGCCCCGTTCGTCGCCATCGGCGTCCTCGTCGCCGCGCTCGCTCCCTACGCCTCCTGAGGCGCCGTACGGCGCTCCCGCGGGACCAGCCGGGGGAGCCACCAGGCGGCCCAGCCGGCGCCGACAAGGCCGAGGACACCTGTGGCGACGCTCGCTGACACCACGGTCGACACGGCCGTGAGGGCCGCCACCATCCCGGGGCCGAGGAGGCTGCCGGCGCCGGAGACGCTGTTCCACAGGCCCATCCAGCGTGCGCGGGCGACGGCGGGGGTGACGTCGGCGGAGAGCGTCTTGTTGATGCCTGCGCCGAGGCCGTTGCCGAGCGCGAGCAGGCCGCCGAAGAGGAAGAAGCCGGGTACGGTCGCGGCGACGGGCGTCATGACGAACGCTGCGCCCATGAGCGCGAGGCAGGGAACCAGGACCGCGGCGCGTCCGTACCGGTCCATGACCGTCCCGGCCGGAAGGACGAGCACGAGCTCCGCTGCCGACGAGACAGCGAACACGAGAGACACCAGCGAGTCGTGGTAGCCGTACCAGTGGCCGAGCAGCGGGAGCAGCAGGTCCCGGTTGGTCCGTACCGCGCTGAGCACGAGGGCTGCTGCCCCCACCAGCAGGATGGGGCGGAGGGCGTCGCGCCGCGCGGCGAGCGTCGCAGGGCTGGTGCCGCCTCCGACGTGTGACACCAGGTGCGGGGTGACGAAGCGGGCCACGAGCGCGAGGCTGACGCACGCCGCGACCAGGTGGACGACGAAGGCGGCCGGCGCGCCCCAGAGCGCGATGACGCCGGCGCCGAGGAGCGGGCCGACGATGCGTCCGACGCGCATCATGCCCCCGAACAGCGTCATGGCGCGGGCCCGGAGGTGCACGGGGATCTCGTCGGCGAGGTACGTCTGACGGCCCAGGTCCCAGGTGAGGTCGCCCAGCGCCATGACGAGGACCGCGCCGGCGAACACCCACAGCCGCCAGGCCCCGGCGGGCGCCACCGCAGCCCCGAGGCACACGAGGATCGAGGCGATGGCCACGAGTCCGCCGCAGATGAGGGCCGCCCGCTCGCCGAGGCGCTGGACGACTCGTCCGGTGGGGATGGGGCCGACCACGGTGAGGACCCCGGCGAGCGTGCCGAGGAGCGCGACCTGCGGGACGCTCATGCCGAGCCGCAGCCCGACGAGCGGTACGACGGGGACGATGGCCGCAGCGCCGCCCGAGTAGAGCATCGTGGGCAGGTACACGGGCAGGAGCAGCCGGCGGAGGAGCGCCCTCAGCTCAGGGTCCATCCCGCCTCCTCGATATCTT
Source organism: Propionibacteriaceae bacterium (assembly GCA_035702685.1). Taxonomy (GTDB): domain Bacteria; phylum Actinomycetota; class Actinomycetes; order Propionibacteriales; family Propionibacteriaceae; genus Fen-668. The sequence goes on along the minus strand of DASSQF010000314.1, from coordinate 5,806 downwards.
GACGTCAAGATACCAGCGTCCGTGCCGCCTGTCGGTCGTCAGTCCCGGGTGACCGCGGCGACGACGGGGCAGACGGCGACCGCGAGGATCGCATGCGCTCCCACCTCCACCGTCGTCGTGCTCGTGCCGCCGCCGCAGTAGACCGTGCCCATGCCGACCACCGACTCGTCGACGAGGACCACGACCTGGGGGTCGTCGCAGATCGGGCTGACGCCGCCGGGCTCCATGCCGAGCGCGAGGACGCGCTCCTCGTCCGCCTGGCGCAGCGCCGAGCGCGAGACGCCGAGGGCTCGGGCGACGGCGCCGTACTGGACGCGCGCCGGCCCGGGCACGGCCACGAGGGCGAGCCTGCCGTCCGGCAGCTCGAACGCGAGCGTCTTGACCGACTCCTCCCAGCTGAGGCCCGTGAGGTGAAGGTCCGCCTCCGTTCGGATCGGCGGGTGCTCGTGCACGACATAGGCAATGCCCGCGGCGTCGAGCGCCCGCGTCACCGACATCTCGGCCCTCAGTGGGTGTCCGCCGCCTCGATCTCGCTGCGGTCACCCGACCACAGCGTGTGGAAGGTTCCCTCACCGTCGACCCGCTTGTACGTGTGGGCGCCGAAGAAGTCCCGAAGGCCCTGGGTGAGGGCGGCGTTGAGGCGGGGCGCGCGCACGGAGTCGTAGTAGGCGAGAGCCGACGAGAACCCGGGAACGGGGACGCCGCCGGCGATGGCGAGCGTGACGACCCGGCGCCACGCGTCCTGCGCCTTGGTCAGCTCGGCCTTGATCGAGGGCGCCTCGAGGAGGGTGACGAGCTTGTTGGCCGCGTACTCGTTCGAGATGCGGTCCAGGAGCTTCGCCCGGATGATGCAGCCGCCGCGCCAGATCCGCGCGCAGGCGGCGACGTCGATGTTCCACCCGTACTCGGCCGCCCCCGCCTTGATGAGGTCGAGGCCCTGGGCGTACGCGACGACCTTCGCCGACCAGAGGGCCTGGCGGATGTCATCGACGAGGGCGTCCCTGTCCTCGCCGCTGATGCCCGACGGGCCGGTGAGCGCGGCCTGTCCGGCCTTGCGGAGCTCGGGGCTGGACGAGACGGCCCGCGCGAACACGGCCTCCGAGATCGAGTCGACCGGAACCCCGAGGCGCAGCGCCTCCTGGACGGTCCACGTGCCCGTGCCCTTCATGCCGGCGGCGTCGACGATGACCTCGACGAGCGGCTTGCCGGTCTTCGCGTCGACCTGCCGCAGGACCTCCGAGGTGATCTCGATGAGGTACGAGTCCAGGTCGCCCGTGTTCCACTGCGCGAACACGTCCGCCGCCTCGGCAGCGGAGAGACCGATGCCCTTGAGCAGCTCGTACGCCTCCCCGATGAACTGCATGTCGGCGTACTCGATGCCGTTGTGGACCATCTTGACGAAGTGCCCGGCCCCGTCCGTACCGATGTACGTGCAGCAGGGCTCGTCGCCGTTCGGGCCGACCTTCGCGGAGATGTCCTCGAGCATCTTGCCCACGTAGGTGTACGCGTGCTCCGACCCGCCCGGCATGACCGAGGGGCCCTCGAGGGCGCCGGTCTCGCCGCCGGAGATTCCGCAGCCGACGAAGTGGAGGTCGTGCTCGCGCAGCGCGGCCTCGCGGCGCCGCGTGTCCTGGAAGAACGAGTTGCCGCCGTCGATGACGATGTCGCCGGGCTCGAGGAGCGGCACGAGGGAGTCGATCGTCGCGTCGGTGGCGGGCCCCGCCTTCACCATGAGGATGACGCGGCGCGGCTTCTCGAGGCTCGCGACGAAGTCCTCGAGCTTCTCGGAGGCGATGAAGCCCTCCTCGGGGAAGTCCTTGAGGACCTCCGCGGTCTTCGCGTACGTGCGGTTGAAGATGGCGGTGCGGTACCCGTGGTGGGCGAAGTTGCGAGCCAGGTTCGACCCCATGACTGCCATGCCGATGACGCCGATCTGGGCTGTCGCGGTCGTGTCGCTCATTGCACTCCTCGGTGCTTGACGGTTGCTGGTGGATCCAAGCATCGACCCGCAGGGTGACAGCGGGCGAGCCCGGACGATCTCAAGGGTCATTCTGGCGGGAGGTGCGAAGCGACGGGCCCGGGTTGCGTCGAGTTTCCGTGTGCACGCGGCGTCCCTCGGCCATCCCGGGAAGGGGCACGTGAGACGCTGAAGCGTCGCGCGGGGCTTTGGCATCAATTACTCCCCGGGGTATTAGCCAGAACGAAATGAGGCACGAAGGATTGGCCTCGTCCCGTGATCCGGACGATGTTGCCCATGAATCGATGTATTTGTTAGTGTCTGCGTCATCCGGTCGACGACACGGCTGGACTGCGGGTCCGAAGCAGACGGCCCGTCGCAGACAGGAAGCGATCTGAGATGAGCCGAGCGTTCAGTGGCGAGAGCCACCGCACGATGCGTGCCCTGTCCTGTCGCTGTTGTGCCTGCCGGTGCTGTATGTCGAGCGCGATCTGACCTCTCGCCCTAGCCACGGCTGACTTCGTCCCCTCAGCGGACGATGCGGCCACCGGGTGACCAGCTCCGTCGATCCGCGCTCCAGCCCCCTTCCGGGTTCCGTCCCGAAATACTCCTCGTCGCGGGCCGCGCATTCTCGTGGGCCCTGTGAGGAATGCCCACGCACGTCCTCAACCATTTCTCGTACTTTCCCCCGCCCTCATCTTCTGACCCGGAATACATCGACAGAACGACCGGTTGATGGGTTTCGCGGCAGCCACCTCACGCTTCGGCGTCAGCATTCCAGGAGATCCGCCATCATGGCCGTACAGTCCGTCACCGTCCCTCGCCGGGCCCCTGAGGAGGGGGCGTCTGCCGACCGTATCCACCGCCGGACCGAGCTCGCCGCTCTCCTGCGCGGCACCTCGTCGAGGCCGTTCCTCACCAGCGCCTGGCAGCACTTCGTCGGCGAGGAGTACGACCCCGCCCGCTTCGCCCGGGCCACCGTCGACTTCACCCGTACGTGGGACTGGGACTGGGTGAAGATCAACCCGCGCGCCGTGTACTACTCGGAGGCCTGGGGCTCGGTCTTCGACCAGGAGGACTACGTCGGGGTCGTGCCGCGTCAGGTCTCGGCGGCGGTCTCCAGCCCCCAGGACCTCGCGAAGATCACGCCCCTCGACCCGCGCTCGAACCCGGTGCTGGCCGAGCACCTGGCCTCAGCACGGCTCATCCGCGAGGAGCTGGGGGACCGTGCCCTGCTGCAGACCGTGTTCTCGCCGCTCTCCGTCCTCCTCCAGCTCGCCGGGCTCCCGCTGTACCCGGGCGCGGAGGTGGCGGGCTCGACGGCCTCCTTCACACACCACGACCTGCTGCACGCCGACCCAGAGCTGACCCGGTCGGCACTTGACGCGATCGCGAGGACCTTCGCGGACTACGTCGCGGCCCTCCTCGCTCCCGTGGCGGAGGGTGGCGCCGGCCTCGACGGGATCTTCTACGCCGTCACCGGCACGGCCAGTGCCGGGCACTTCGACAAGGCGGAGTTCGACGCGTACTCCCGTCCGTACGACCGGCTCGTCCTGGACGCGGTGGGCGACGGACTCGTCGTGCTCCACACGTGCCGCGCCGACTCCCACCCGGAGTGGTTCGCCGACTACGGCGCCGACGCCCTCCAGTGGGACCAGTTCCAGCCCGGCAACCCGGCGCTGGACACCGACCTCGGCCTCACGGTCGTCGGCGGCGTCAACAACGAGCTGTTCGCCGTCGGCGCGGACCACACCGAGGTCGCCGCCCAGCTCGACGCGACCCTGGCCGCCGCACCCGCCCGCCCGTTCCTGCTCGCCCCCAGCTGCACCATCCCGACCCCCGCCGACCCGGACTCACTGCGCCGGCTCAGGGAGGCGCAGTGACCGCCATGGACCAGACCACCACCGCACACACGACCGCCACACCGAGAGAGAGAACCATGAACGCGACAGTTGGCAGGCGACGGCTCGGAGCAGTCGTCCTCGCAGCCGGACTCACCCTGGGCCTGGGCGCCTGCTCCACCGCGAACGCCCAGGGGGGAAGCGCCTCGTCGAACAGCACGGTGACCTTCGGGGTCTCCGCCGCGATCACGGGCCAGTACGCGCAGTACGGCGAGCAGTTCAAGAAGGCCTTCGACCTCGCTGTCGACCAGGTGAACGCCGCCGGCGGCATCAACGGCCACAAGGTCGCCCTCACGTACGAGGACTCCCAGTCCGACCCGAAGCAGTCGGTGGCGGTGGCCCAGAAGTTCGTCGGCGACCCGCGCGTCTCGCTCGTGTTCGGCGACTACTCCTCAGCCGCCTCGATCCCGGCCGCGCCCCTGTACACGTCCGGCAAGCTGGTCCAGTACGGCTTCAACAACTCGAACCCCGCGTTCACCGAGAAGGGCAGCCAGTACCAGTGGTCGACCTCGATCACGACCAACGCGACGTACGTGTGGACGGCCGACTACATCAAGAGCAGGGGCGTCAGGTCCGTCGGCGTGACGTACCTCAACACGGCTGACTGGGGCATCCCGGCGTTCAAGGCGTTCAAGGCGGAGGCCGACAAGATCGGCCTCACCATCACGGACGCCGAGGGCGTGCTGGACAGCTCCGACGACTACCGTCCCTCGCTCAGCAAGGCGGTCGCCGGTCAGCCGGAGGCGTTCGTCCACATCGGCTACGGCCCGGACGCCGCGAAGCTGGTGACCCAGCTCCGCTCCATCGGCTACAAGGGCACGTTCTACGGGGGCCAGGACGAGAAGTCGTTCGACGGCACCCCGGACGCCGCGGGCTCGATCATCGGCGCCCAGTTCATCGAGACGAGCAGCAACCCGGCCGTCCAGGCCTTCGTCTCGGCGTTCAAGGCCAAGTACCCGAGCGAGCAGCACGTGACCAGCTTCGAGGCGGGCGCGTACGACGCCCTCAACGTCGCCGTCGCGGCCGCGAAGGCCGGTGGGACGAGCCGTGAGGGCATCCTCAAGGGCTTCCAGGAGCTCAAGGACGTGCCGAGCGTCGTGTACGGGAAGATCACGTTCGACCCTGCCACCCGGCGCGTCGCCTCGCCCCAGCTGACCCCGGTCATCCTCCAGGGCGGCACGTGGGTCGAGTACAAGGGCTGAGGCAGCCACGTGCTCGACACCCTGATCGCCGGCCTGCTCCGAGGGAACGTGTACGCCCTCGGAGCGGTCGGCATCTCCCTCGTCTTCGGCGTCATGAACGTCGTCAACTTCGCCCAGTTCTCGTTCTTCGGCCTGGGCGCCATGCTCGCCTGGCTGTTCGTCGCGCAGCTCGGGATGCCGTTCTGGGAGGCGCTCCCGCTCGTGCTCCTCATCTGCGCGGCGCTCGGCCTGGTGATCAACATCACCGTCGTGCGGCCCCTGGCGAAGTACCTCCCGCTCGCGGCCATGCTGTCGACGTACGCGGTGTCCCAGATCCTCGACAACGTGTCGCAGATCGCGTTCACGGCGGAGTTCCGGGTCTTCCCGAAGGTGCTTCCCACCTCGAACCTCCACATCGGGAACATGCGCTTCGGCACGTCGGACCTCGTCATGCTCGGCATCACCGGCATCGTCATGGCAGTCATGGCCGCCTTCCTCAAGTACGGGAAGACGGGGCAGGCCATCCGTGCCACGGCGCAGGACCAGGAGGCGGCCCTCCAGATGGGCATCCCGGTCGGCCAGGTGCAGCACATCGCGTTCGTCATCGCCTCCGCCCTGGGCGGCCTGGCTGGCGTCTTCATCGCCCTGTACGTGGGTGTCGCGAACCCGACCTCGGGCCTCAACGTCGGCATGACGGCCTTCGTGGCGGCCACGCTCGGTGGGCTCGGCTCGCTGGGCGGCGCGGTCCTCGGCGGCTTCGTCCTGGG
>DASSQF010000313.1:0-2379 GCA_035702685.1 Propionibacteriaceae bacterium | reverse complement strand
GGCGAGACGTCGAGGTGGTAGCGCTCGACCAGGGCCTTCGACCCGACGGGCTCCGAGTTCTCGACGTAGTCGGTGATGATGGCCCGCAGGACCGCAAGCTTGCGCTCGTCGAGCATCTCCACCTCCTCAAGGCTGGCACTCTACCGCGGTGAGTGCCAAGTCTAGCCCCGACCTGCGGGCGCTTCCGTCACGGAGCACGCGTGCTCTGCCGCTGGGTAGGTTGTCTGCCATGAGCCCTGCTGAGCAGCCCTCCGTCACCTGGCGCCCGGTCCGCGACGGCGTGTACATGACGACGCTCGAGCCCGCCCGCGTGAACTGCGGTCTCGTCGTGGGCCGTGACGGGGCTCTCCTCGTCGACACGGGGTCGAGCCCGGAGCAGGGCGCGGCGCTCCGCCGGTCGGTCGCCACGGTCACGCAGGTCCCGCTCCGCCACGTGGTCGTGACCCACCACCACTGGGACCACGCGTTCGGCCTGGCCGCGTTCGCCGATGTCGAGACCATCGGTCACGAGTCGGTGGCTGCCACGCTCGCGAGCGAGGACGGCCGTACCACGGCTGCCGACCACGGTCTCGACGCCGACTCGCTGGCGGTGCCCTCCACATCGGTCTCCGTCATCGCGGCCCGCGATCTCGGAGGGCTGCACGTCGAGATCGGGCACTTCGGGGCCGGCCACACCGGCGGCGACCTCGCCGTCCTGGTACCCGAGGCGCGCGTCCTGTTCGCCGGCGACCTCGTCGAGCAGGGGGACCCGCCGCAGGTCGACGAGACGACCTCGATGCGGAACTGGCCGCGCGTCATGGAGGCCCTGCTCACCCTGTGCAAGCCGGACACGGTCGTCGTGCCTGGGCACGGCGACCCCGTCGACGCCCACTTCATCTCCTGGGAGGGGACGGGGCTCGACGCGATCTACGGCCAGTGCGAGTGGCTCGTGGGCCAGGGCGTCGCCGAGGACTCCGCCTACGAGCATCCGGAGCTGCAGTGGCCCTGGGACGAGACGTGGGCTCGGCACGCGATCGCACGGGCGTACGCGGAGCTCGCCGCCGCCGGCCACACGCCGTCCGTACGGACGCTGCCGATCCAGGCGGTTCCTCGCGCCTGAGCGGGCGCCGGGGCGCGTCCCCGTCAGCCGACGCGCTCCCCCGCCCCGGGCAGTGGTCCGAGGAGGGACTCGGCCGCGTCCGCCAGCGCGACGAGATCCGCACGGTGCCTCCCGATGTGCACCCGACCGTTCACCGTCCCGATGCCCTCGTCGCGCCAGTGCGGCACAGCGCGGTCCACGAGATGGTCGGCGAGCCCGCCGTCGGCACGGACGACCCGCCACCACGGCACGTCGTCCGCCTCGTACGTGGCCATGATCCGGCCGACGATGCGCGGGCTCGTGGCGAAGAGCTCGGCGAGGTCGCCGTACGAGACGACCTGACCCGGTGGGACCAGCCGCACGACGCCCAGGACGTCGTCGGCGAGCGTCACCTCTGTGCCGGCGTCGCAGAGATGGCCGCGTCGACCATCTTCCAGACGTCGGGGGACGCGCCGGCGAGGAGGATGCCCATCGGCCGGCCCGGTGCGTACGTCGTGCCGTCGAGCAGGCGGGTCACGCCTCCGAGCTCGTCGAGCATGAGCGACGCGGGGGCGTGGTCCCAGGGCTTGGGCAGCGCGTACAGCAGGGCGTCGAGCTCGCCCACGAGCAGGCGCGGGTAGTCGACACCGCAGCAGAACCTGGTACGGGCGACATGCCAGTCCGGACGGCTCGCGAGGGCGCCGAGCGCCCGGCGCGACGACGACTCGACCCGCGGGACGCCTTCGCGGGGGATCGGCCCGAGCGCGCTCCCGTTGCGGGTGACCCCCGAGCCGCGCTCCGCGACGAAGGCCGCCTCGTGCTCGGGCTGCCAGATCCAGCCTCGGACGACGACCCCCTGCTTGAGCTCGGCGAGCATCACCGCGTGGTCGGGGTTCCCGTGGACGAAGTTGCGCGTGCCGTCGACCGGGTCGACGACGAACGCGTGCTCGGCTCCCGGCAGCGCCGCCATGAGGCTCGGGTCCGTGAAGGACGCCTCCTCCCCCACGACCAGCGCGTCCGGGTACTCGGCCCGGAGCCGCGTGGTGATGGCCACCTCGGCCTCCCGGTCCGCGATGGTGACGTAGTCGCCCGGTGTCTTCTCGTCGATCTCCCCGGCGGCAAGGGCTCGGAACCGCGGTGTGATGACGTCCGCTGCGACCTCCCGAAGAAGGTCGAGGATCTCGTCAGTCGTCATGCCCGCTCCTCCGGTCTGGCACGCCGTGACGTGGATGGTGCCCGTCACCGCCGTGGTGAGGCTGGGTGAAGGGCCGCGTGCCGAATGGTCTGGCCTCCAACGATGCTAGTTCCCCGGGGTCGGGCCG
>DASSQF010000312.1:0-2771 GCA_035702685.1 Propionibacteriaceae bacterium | reverse complement strand
GGCGAGACCAGTGGCCCGCTCGGGCTGAGAATCCACGCGCTCGGGGAGAGAACCTGGGGACGTCTCCGAGAGCACGTGGGCACGTCCGCGAGATGACCTGTACGGCCGCCCGCTACTCAGGCTCGGGGTGCTCGGTGGTGACGGGGAGCCACACCGTGAACTCGGCGCCGCCCTCGGGAGCGCGCCCGGCTTTGACCCACCCGCCGTGCGAGTTGATGGTGTGAGCGACGATCGACAGGCCCAGTCCCGTACCCGGCGTGTTGCGCGAGAGGTCCGACCGGTAGAAGCGGTCGAACACGTGTGGCAGGTCCTCGTCGGCGATGCCCGGCCCCTGGTCGGACACCACGACCGTCTGATCGTCCATCGTGACCGTGATGAGGCCGCCGCTCGGCGAGAACTTCACGGCGTTGTCGAGCAGGTTCGTGAACGCCCGCTCGAGCGTGTCGTGGTTCCCGACGAGCAGGTGCTCGGCGAGGTGCACGTCGAACATCATGGACGGCCCGCGCCGCTTCGCCCGCGTCACCGCGTTCGCGACGACGTCCTGGAGGTCGATCGGCTCGCGAGCGGCCTCGACGTGGTCCTCCCGCGAGAGCTGGACGAGGTCGCCCACGAGCTGGGTGAACTCGCCGAGCTGTGCCGCCACGTCCCGGAGGATGTCCGCACGTGCCCCGTCCGGGAGCATGCCCGACTTCTCGTCGGCGATGAGCAGCTCGATGTTCGTACGGAGCGAGGTCAGCGGGGTACGGAGCTCGTGGCCGGCGTCGGCGATGAGGCGGCTCTGCCGCTCGCGGCTGGACGCGAGCGAGCGCATCATCGAGTTGAACGACCGGGAGAGGTCCGCGAGCTCACTGTCGCCCTCGGCCTCGATCTGGATGAGCTCGTCGGTCTCCGTGATCCTCGCCACCGCGAGCGCAAGCCGTCGGATCGGCTGCAGCGAGGAGCCCGCGACGAGCCATCCGAAGATGCCGGCGGCGAGCACGCCGAGGATCGCCACCGCGATCAGCACGAGCGCCATCTGGTGCAACGTGGCCAGCGTGGGCTCGAGCGAGCGACCGAGCACGAGCGCGTACCCGTCTCCGCTGGGCTGCCCGCCCTCGACCTGGGTCGTCAGCGGGACTGCGACGATCCGGTACCGCTCGCCCGTGCTCGCAACCCCTGTACGGGCCGAGGACCCTTGCTGGGTCCGGGCCACGGCGACCTCGTCCGGGCCGACGTCGAAGCTCACCGTCTCCCCGGGGATCGACACGACGTCCTTGTTCGACTTCACGAGGACGAGGACGACGTTCGCCGCCTTGAGCGCGTCAGCGTTGAGACCGCCGGTCGACTCGATGTCCTGCGACACGGACGCCGCGGTGATGTTCGCGACGGAGAGCAGCTCGGCGTCGAGCTGTTCGTACAGGGAGACCTGCGTCGACGCGTACGCCGCCACGCCGGCGAGCCCGACCGAGATCGCCACGGCGAGCGCAGTCAGCCAGACGATGCGCCCCTGCAGCGTGTCGCGCAGGTGCCACGTCAACCACGTCGGCCAGCGGACCTCGATGGGGAGGAACCTGGGCAGCGTACGTCTCGGCCGCGACTCCTGCGGCCGGAGGCGGAGCGTGATCGTACGCTCCGGGTCCGCGGCCGACGGGACGGCCGGTGGGACCGGTCGGTCCGTCACGGCGGCGTCTCGCGCAGGACGTAGCCGATGCCCCGCACCGTGTGGATGAGGCGGGACCCGCCGTCCTGCTCCGTCTTGCGTCGCAGGTAGCCGATGTAGACCTCGAGCGAGTTGGCCGTGGTCGGGAAGTCGAAGCCCCACACCTCGTTCAGGAGCCAGTTGCGCTCGAGCACGCGGCGTGGGTTCTCCATGAACGTCTGGAGGAGCGCGAACTCCGTACGGGTCAGCGAGATCCGGCGACCGGCGCGCGTCACCTCGCGCGTCTGCGGGTCGAGGGACATGTCGGCGAACGCGAGGTGCTCCGCATCGGCGGCAGCCTCGCCGTCCACGCCGTTGCGCGAGCGGCGGGTGAGGGCCCGGAGCCGGGCGAGCAGCTCGTCGAGGGCGAACGGCTTCGCCATGTAGTCGTCGCCACCCGCGTCGAGCCCGTCGACGCGGTCGTTCACGGCGTCGCGCGCCGTGAGGACCAGGATCGGCACGTCGTTGCCCGACTGGCGCAGCATCCGGGTGGTCTCGAGGCCGTCGAGCCGCGGCATCATGACGTCCATGATGACCGCGTCGGGACGCGAGCTGGACAGGCGGGCGAGCGCCTCCAGGCCGTCTCCCGCGGTGATGACCTCGTAGCCGCTGTAGTGCAACGACCGGCTCAACGAGTCCCGTACGGCCTGGTCGTCGTCCACCACGAGGATCTGCATGCGCCTACTCTGCCATTGACTCCGTGCGGCTGACGACGCGCCACCTGGGCGCGGCCCGAAGCTCTGTTGTCCGAATGACCCGAGACGCGGGAACGCCCTCCCCGCGGCTGCGAGAAGGGCGTTCGAGCTGAGAGCCTCAGGCAGCCACGACGTCCACGGTGATGTGGGCGGTGACGGCGTCGTGGAGCTTGATGCCGACCGTGTGGTTGCCGAGAGTCTTGATGGGCTTCGCGATGACGACGGAGCGCTTGTCGAGAGCGGGGCCACCCGCCTTCTTCACAGCGGCCACGACGTCGGCCGGCGTGATCGCGCCGTACAGCCTGCCCTCGTCGGAGCCTGTACGGACAGCGAGCGAGACGCCGAGCGCCTCGAGCTGGGTCCGTACCTGCTGCGCGTGCTCGATGCCGCGGATCTCA
>DASSQF010000311.1:0-2041 GCA_035702685.1 Propionibacteriaceae bacterium | reverse complement strand
CAAGGCCGCGAAGAGCGCCCAGGAGGACCTCGATGCCGTGCTCGCCAAGATCGGCGAGATGGACGAGCCCGACCGTACGGTCGCGACCCGGCTGCACGAGATCGCGCTCGAGATCGAGCCGGCGCTCGGGGTGCGGCTCTGGTACGGCAGCCCCGCCTACTACCACCAGGGCGGGCTGCTCTTCTTCTTCCAGGACCGGGGCAAGTTCAAGACCAGGTACGCGACCTTGGGGTTCAGCGACAAGGCCGCCCTCGACGACGGTGGCATGTGGCCGAGCTCGTACGCCGTCGCCGAGCTCACTCCCGCCGTCGAACGGCAGATCGCCGAGCTGATCAGGCGGGCTCTCGGCTGAGGGCACCGTCTGGTCCCCGCTCAGCGGCGTTCAGAGGCGGCGTGGTCCACGACTCACGCGTGGCCCGCGCCGTCGAGCTGCTCGACGATGTAGCCGAGGAGGGGACCGACGACGCCGAGGGCGTCCCGGACCCCTCCGCGAGACCCTGGCGCGCACAGGACGAACGTGGCGGGGGAGCCGTCCCGCCGGATCACGCCCGCGATGCCGCGCGAGACGAGCGAGGGCGCCGAGTGGGCGAGTCCCCGTCGCCGGATCTCCTCGGCGATGCCGGGGATCTCGTACGTGAGCAGCCCGCTCACGACGTCGCTCGTACGGTCGGAGGGCCCGATGCCCGTACCTCCGCACGTCACGACGACCCGTGCCCCCTCGCTGACGGCCGTGACGACCGCTGACGCGATCTGGCCCGCGTCGTCGCCCACGACGACGCGCCGAGTGTCCGCACCGAGCTCGGCCAGGAGGCGCTCGGCGAGGAGGCCCCCTCGGTCCTCGTCCAGGCCGGCGGCGACCTCGTCGGACACGGTGATGACCCGAGCCCGGAGAGCCTGGGGCGCCGCCTGTGAGCCGACGGACGGGTGAGGCGTGAGGACGACCGGGACGCGACTGAAGCCGCCCAACGGCGGTCGCTCGCGCTCTGCGGGCTGCGCGGCGGGGGAGAGACGTCCCCGTGACAGCAGCGTGCGGACGAGCACGCGCAGCTCCAGCGTCGCCAACGGTCGTCCCGGGCAGGCGTGGGGACCGGTCCCGTAGACGAGGTTGCGCGCGGCGTTCGCCTCGGGGTCGAAGCGCTCCGGCTCGGGGAACGCGGCAGGGTCGCGGTTGGCGGCGGTCCAGTTGAGCACGACGTGGCGACCGTGGGCGACCGGGCAGCCGCCGACAATGACGTCGGTCGTGAGGACCCGCCGGTTCGCGACGAAGGGGTCGTCGATGCGGAGGATCTCGTCGAGGGCCGCATCGACGTCCTTGTCCGGCGCGGTACGCAGCCGGTCCTGGAGCTGGGGATCGGTCGCGAGCCGGTGGACGACGACCCCGGCCGCGAGCGCCATCGAGCCGAGGTCACCGCCCGTCCAGTTGCGCAGGACGGAGACCAGCACCTCGTCGGGAATCCGGGACCCGCTCCCGTCCCGGAGGCGAACCAGCTCCGTGGTGACGTCGTCGGGAGCGTCCTGTCCACGACGCGCTGTCACGAGCCGTCTGATGATGGCGTCGAACCGCTCCGCCACGGCCCGCGTACGGTCGGCGTCCCCGGACCGGGTGGCCGCGTGGTTGTCGTCCATCCAGCGCAGCAGCTCGTCCTCGAGCAAGCGGGGCCAGCCCAGCCAGACGGACTGCGCCCGTACAGCGAAACGCGCGCCGAGGTCACCCACGGCGTCGACGGCCGAACCGTACGGGACCGCGTCGACGAGCTCACGCGCCACCGCCGCGACGGCGGGCTCGAGGGACGCCATCCGCGACGGTGCGAAGAACGGGTCGAGCAGGGCGCGGGCGGCCAGGTGCTCCTCGCCGTCCAGGCCGTTGGGCACCTGCAGGAACCGGCTCACCCTGCTCGAGTACGTCGCCGGGTCGTTCGCCGCCGCCACGACGTCGGCGTGGCGGCACAGCACGGCCCTGCCGAGCTCGTCCTCGGCCAAGGGCAGCCCGCGCATGCGGTCGTAGGCCTCACGTGGGTCCTCGAGGACATGGTCGTGGTCG
>DASSQF010000310.1:0-5755 GCA_035702685.1 Propionibacteriaceae bacterium | reverse complement strand
GGCTGCACCACGTGCATCGGCAACTCGGGCCCGCTCATCCCCGAGGTCTCGGCGGCGGTCAACGAGGCCGACCTCGCCGTGAGCGCGGTGTTGTCCGGGAACCGGAACTTCGAGGGCCGGATCAACCCCGACGTGAAGATGAACTACCTGGCGAGCCCGCCGCTCGTCATCGTGTACGCGCTGGCGGGGACGATGGACATCGACCTCGCGACGGAGCCCATCGGGACGTCCTCCGACGGACGCGACGTGTTCCTCAGGGACGTCTGGCCGACCGAGGCCGAGATCGACGAGGTCGTCGCCACCGCCATCGGCAAGGAGATGTTCACGACACGCTACGCGGACGTGTTCGCCGGTGACGCCACGTGGCAGGGTCTCCCGACGCCCGAGGGCGACACGTTCGCCTGGGACAAGGACTCGACGTACGTGCGGAAGCCGCCGTACTTCGAGGGCATGCCCCGCGACCCGGAGCGCGTGCAGGACATCCACGGAGCCCGCGTCCTGCTCAAGCTGGGCGACTCCGTGACCACCGACCACATCTCGCCGGCCGGTGCGATCAAGACGGAGAGCCCGGCAGGCCGGTACCTCACGGAGCACGGCGTCGAGCGCAAGGACTTCAACTCGTACGGCTCCCGCCGGGGCAACCACGAGGTGATGATCCGCGGCACCTTCGCGAACATCCGGCTGCGCAACCAGCTCGCTCCGGGCACCGAGGGTGGGGTCACTCGCGACTTCACCGTCGAGGACGCTCCCGTCACGACGGTCTACGAGGCCTCGCAGCACTACCTGGCGGCCAAGACGCCCCTCGTCGTACTCGCGGGCAAGGAGTACGGCTCCGGGTCGTCACGCGACTGGGCGGCGAAGGGCACCGCACTCCTCGGGGTCAAGGTCGTCATCGCGGAGTCGTACGAGCGGATCCACCGCTCGAACCTCATCGGGATGGGCGTCCTCCCGCTGCAGTTCCCCGACGGCCAGACGGCCGACTCGCTCGGCCTCACGGGCGAGGAGACGTTCGAGGTCACCGGCATCGAGGAGCTCAACGAGGGGACGACGCCCAAGACGGTCAAGGTCGTCGCGACGGGTGCGGGCGAGCCGGTCACGTTCGACGCCGTGGTCCGGATCGACACGCCAGGAGAGGCCGACTACTACCGTCACGGCGGGATCATGCAGTACGTGCTGCGCTCGCTCCTCGCCGCGTAGCGACGGCATTCCCGACGGGGGCGTCACCACGGTGGTGGCGTCCCCGGCGTCACGCCTGGAGCGCCTCCGTCGTCACGCCTGGAGCGCCTAGGTCGTCACGCCTGGAGCGCCTCCCGCAGGCGTGCCGCGTACGCGGCGGCTTGGCCGGCCGCGTACGACCTCCGCGGCCAGAAGAAGCCGCGCAGGCCGTCACCTTTGGTGCGGGGAATGACGTGGACGTGGAGGTGCGGCACGGACTGGCTCACGACGTTGTTGACTCCCACGAAGCTTCCCTGCGCACCCAGGCCGGTCACCATGGCGGTGGCAAGGCGCTGGACGAGCTCCATGACGGGGGACAGCGCCTCGGCGCTGATGTCGGACAGCGTCTCCACGTGCCGCAGCGGGGCGACGAGGGTGTGGCCGTGGAAGACCGGGCGGTGGTCCAGGAACGCGATGGCGTGCTCCGTGCGGGTCACGATCTCGGCGTCGAGGTCACCGTTCGCGATCCGGCAGATGATGTCGCGGGCGTCGGCGGTCGTCGTCACAGCGCCATTCTGTAACCTCGCCTGTCATGGCCATGCGCGTTCGTGAGACGCCGACGGGCGCGGCACGGGTCGCGTACGCGGTGCTGGAGTCGGTTCTCGCGGGCCTGGGTGGCTTGCTTGTCGTCGCGGTCGTCGTCCCCGTCTTCTCCAACGCCGGGGTCTGCTCCGCGGACACCACGCTGTTCTGTGGCCTGGCGATCGCGGTGCTCGCGTGGGTGGTGGGGACATGGCTGCTCATGGTGTGGCTCACGCGCGTGCTGCGGCTCAGCTGGCGCTTCCTCGTCGCCACGATCGCGCTCCAGCTGCTCGTCATCGAGCTCGTCTTCCAGAGCGACAGCATGTGGTGGCTGCTGGGCCTGCTCGTCGTCCCCGTGCTCGGGGCCGTGGTGAGCGATCCGGGGACCGCGATGGACGAGCCGCCGCGCTGGAGGTCGCTGACGATCCTGGGGGTGGCTGTGGCGGTGTACGTGGAGTTCCTCGCCTGGGCCTGGTTCAGCGTGCTCGCGGGGGCGTGAGCCGGCCTCGACGCTGCCCTCCTTGTCTTCTGACGAGCTCCGGGGACCCTCGTTGCAGGCCCTGAGGGGCCCTGTTGACGAGGTCCGGGCGGCCCCTCCTGGCGATGCCCTTGGGCGCCTTGACGGGGACCTCGGGTCGTACCATAATCGAACACACGTTCGAGTACGGGAGGTCGTCATGGCGCAGCAGGCGGTGAGGTGGGCGCAGGAGGGGTCGTGGCGGGAGGAGTGCCAGATCTACGTCCCTCCGGGATGGCCGGACGCTGTACGGCCTCCTGGGGCGCCCGACTGGGAGACGACGGCCACAGCGTTCCTGCTGGACTGCTGTCCGCCCGACTACCGGTCGCACCTGGTCCTGCGGCGTCATCCCGTGGTCCTGGCACGTTTCGCGGCCGAGCACGTCGAGGCACAGCTCCGTGCGGCGAAGGACGGCCTGGCGGGTGTGAGGGCGGGCCTGGCGGACTACGTCGCCCCCGAGGTCATCAGCTCGGCGGCCGAGGCATGGCAGGAGGAGGCGGCCCGCCTCGTACGGGTGCGTCGCGCCGTGGCGCTGGTCGAGGAGGCGCTCCGCGGACGGATCTTCATCCGCCGCCTGTAGCACCTCGTCGCCCGTCACCCTGCCGCCGCCTGCCCTGCGTCGCCGATCCCTGATCCTTGGGGCCGACGCCTTAGACTCAGGATCATGTCGCTGCTGGAACGGATCTCGGATCCTGCCGCCCTCAGGCGGTTGGACCGGGCTCAGCTCGACGAGCTGGCCTCGGAGATCCGAGCCTTCCTCGTGTCGAACGTCAGCCGTACAGGCGGCCATCTCGGCCCCAACCTGGGCGTCGTCGAGCTGACCATCGCCCTGCACCGCGTCTTCGACTCGCCCCAGGACCCCATCGTCTTCGACACCGGGCACCAGAGCTACGTGCACAAGATCCTCACGGGACGCCGCGCTCTGTTCCCGACGCTGCGCCAGCAGCACGGGCTGTCCGGCTACCCCTGTCGCAGCGAGTCCGAGCACGACTGGGTCGAGAGCTCGCACGCCTCGGCAGCGCTGTCCTGGGCCGACGGCATGGCGAAGGCGTTCCGCCTCCGCGGCGAGTCCGACCGCACGGTCGTGGCCGTCGTGGGCGACGGCTCCCTCACCGGCGGCATGGTGTGGGAGGCGCTCAACAACATCGCCGACGACCCCGACCTCCCGCTCGTCGTCGTGGTCAACGACAACGGCCGCTCGTACACGCCGACCGTCGGCGGGATCGCCAACCAGCTGTCGGCGATGCGCACCGACAAGCGGTACGAGCCGATGCTCCAGATGATCAAGACCACGGTCTCGAACACGCCGATCGTCGGCAAGCCCGCCTACGACCTCCTCCACGGCCTCAAGAGCGGCATCAAGGACGTCCTCGCCCCGCAGGGGCTCTTCTCCGACCTGGGCATGAAGTACCTGGGCCCGATCGACGGCCACGACGTCGGCGCCCTCGAGGTGGCACTGACGCGCGCCAAGCGCTTCGGTGGCCCGGTCATCGTCCACTGCATCACGGTGAAGGGTCGCGGCTTCAAGGCCGCGGAGGACCACGACGAGGACCGGTTCCACAGTGTGGGGCGGATCGACGAGCGGACAGGCGAGCCCCTGACCCCGTCGATGGCCGACACGTGGACCGACGTGTTCAGTGACGAGCTCGTACGCCTCGCCGCCCACGACGAGCGACTGGTCGCCATCACCGCGGCCATGCTCCACCCCACAGGCCTCGGGGCCTTCCAGACGGCCTATCCGTCCCGCACCTTCGACGTCGGCATCGCCGAGCAGCACGCGGTGGCCTCGGCCGCCGGCCTGGCGATGGCCGGCCTCCACCCGGTGGTGGCGCTGTACTCGACCTTCCTCAACCGGGCCTTCGACCAGCTCCTCATGGACGTCGCGCTCCACAAGCTCGGCGTCACCCTGGTGCTCGACCGGGGCGGGGTGACCGGGCCGGACGGCCCCAGCCATCACGGCGTCTGGGACCACACGATCGCCGCCCTCGTCCCCGGGCTGCGGCTCGCCGAGCCTCGCGACGGTCGTCGCCTGCGGGAGGCGCTCGCGGAGGCGGTCGCCGTGGACGACGCGCCGACGGTGATCCGCTACTCGAAGGAGAGGATGCCGGAGGAGATCCCCGCGGTCCGTACGGTCGGCGACGTCGACCTGCTCGCCGCCCCGGCTGACCCTCGGGTCCTCGTCGTGGGGTACGGCCAGCTGGTCGGCATGGCGCTCGACGTGGGGCACAGGCTGAGCCAGCAGGGGATCGCGGCCACCGTCGTCGACCCGGTGTGGGCACTCCCGGTGAGCCCGGCGCTCGTCGAGCTCGCCTGCGACCACGAGCTCGTCGTCACGCTCGAGGACGCGGTGGTGGGCGGCGGGCTCGGGGCCCAGCTCTCCGCCGTCGTCGCGGACAGTGGCAAGCCGGTGGTCGTGCGCCAGTTCGGCATCGGTCACGAGTTCCTGCCGCAGGGCAGCCGCGACCAGGTCCTCGAGGTGGCGGGCGTCACGGCGCAGGCGGTCGCCCGGGCGGCGATCGAGTCGCTCGTCTCGCACGACGTCGAGAAGGCTCCGTCCACCACACCGACGACCCTGGGGCTCCCGCCCACGGCTGAGGTCTGACAGGTCTCAGAGAAAGGCGGGGACCGGGCGGGTCACACCTCGACGCTGAGCCCAGGGTCTCAGCGCGACGCTCGCTGTCGGACAGCCCTCAGAGCGGGGCTGATGCGGACAGGTCTCAGAGCGTCGCGAGAGACGTGGCGATGACGGGCGCAACGATGTCGACCTGCCACTCCCGTACGCCCATCTCCGTCAGCTGGGTACGGACCGACTCCTCGTCGAGACCCGCCGGGCTCCACAGCAGGCGGCGCAGCGGGTCCGGGGGGATGAGGTTCTCGATGGGGAGCTGCAGGGACTCCGCGAGGGCGGTCAGCACGGGCCGGACCGCCTCCCAGCGTGCCGCCGCCTCCGGGTCGCGCGACGACCACGTACGCGGCGGGGGCGGGCCTTCGGACGGCACGTGCATGGGGGGCAGCTCCGAGGCGGGGAGCCGCATCGCCCGCTGGATCGCATCGAGCCAGGTCTGCCGGTAGCGCTTGGCCTCGCGCCGGTTGAAGCGCGGGATGGCCTGCAGCGCCTTCCCGTCCGGCACCGGCGAGCTCTCCCGGATGCCGGTGGCCACCATGGCGATCGCCTCGTCACCGAGGAGCCGGCCGGGGGCCTTGTCGAGCTGCCGGGCGAGCCCGTCACGTACGGTCCACAGGTCCCGCACGACGGCCAGTCCGCGCGTGCTCCTCACTCCGTGGATGCCGGAGGTGCGACGCCACGGGTCGGTGCGGGGGACCGGCGGCACTTCAGCCTGGCGGACCAGGTACGCGAACTCCTGGAGCGCCCACTCCTCCTTGCCCGCCGCGCGCAGCTGCTCGAGGAGCACGTCGCGCAGCTCCATGAGCAGCTCGACGTCGAGCGCCGCGTACGTGAGCCACTCGTCGGGCAAGGGCCGTACCGACCAGTCCGCCGCG
>DASSQF010000309.1:0-4925 GCA_035702685.1 Propionibacteriaceae bacterium | reverse complement strand
GTCGTCCTTGATGAAGTCGATCCCGGCCTCGGCGAGCTCGCTCACGAGCTCCGCGAGGTCCGTGGTCGACAACCCGATGGACGGCTTGACAATCGTGCCGAGCAGGGCGCCCGTCGGCCGCCCGGTGAGCTCCCTCGTGCCCCGCACGCCGAACTGGGGCCCGGGGTAGCGGTCGGCGAACGCTGGGGGAAGGTCGAGATCGACGAGCCGCAGGGCCCCGACCTCGCGCAGGTCGAACAGGTTGCCCGCGACGGCTGCCAGCAGGTTGGGGATCGACGGTCCCATGTTGTGGAGGGGGAAGTCGACCGCCACCCGCGCGCGACGCGCTCGCGACCAGTCCCCCGACGCACCGGGCAGCGGCGGCAGGCCTGAGGGCTCGAGCTCCTCGATCCCCGCGACCCGGGCGGCGTACCGCTCCCGCAGCGCGGCGGTCTCGCGCGCCACCTTGACGAACGTGCCGCTGGACTGCTCGTTCGCGATCGTCTCGGCGACCTTCTCGAGGTCGAGGGCGGTCTCGATCTCATACGTCGCCCGTACCGTCTCCATGGACATGCGCTCCTACCAGGTGAGGGGAAGCCAGACGGACATCTCGCCCGGTCCGCGGTTCGCCCACCGGGCGTACGGGACGAGGCGCAGCGGCGTCGGGACCGGCGAGTCCGCCGGCGCGGGCCCGTACAAGGAATCCGTCTCGACTCGGACACGTCGCGCGGACGTGCTGAGCACCACGGTGTCCTCGCCGTCGAAGCCGCGGTCCACCGACTCGCTGAACTCGGCCGTGGCGGGCAGCAGCAGACCGGACAGCGGCTGGTCGACCGACTCAGCGCAGTAGACCACCGGGCCCCGCACGACGCAGCCGTGGTTGGCGATCTCCTCGGCGAACCGGTGGGCCACGAGGACCCGGGTCTCCATCGGGAGGTCGAGGACCACCTCGTCACCCTTCGCCCACGCGCGGTCGAGCACGACGTACCCGAGCTCCGGGAGCACATCCACCGGCGTGCCGTTGACGCTCAGCGTCGCCCCGCTCGCCCAGGCGGGGATCCGGACGTGGAGAGCGACGCGGCCCCCCTCGCCCACGACGAGGCGGACGCGCCCCGACGTCGGGAAGTCGGTGTGCTGCTCGAGCGTGAACGGCCGGCCGTCGATCTCGACGGCGACCCGGGACGCGGCGAACTGGTGGACCCAGAGGTCGCGGCCGCCGAGCCCGTACGTGAGGTAGGGCAGCTCGGCGAGCGTCCGGGCGATGTTCGGCGGGCAGCAGAAGCAGCTCAGCCACTCCTGCCGGAGCCGCTCGTCCGACGGCGGCGGGGCGGGGACGGGGTGGATGGCCGTGTCCCCCGGCCTGCGCAGGGGGTACGGCAGGCCTGCCACCTGGCGCAGGGCGTTGGTGTAGAAGTACGACTTCCCGTCGATCCCGATGGTGGCCGGAAGCGCGTTGAGCAGGACGGTCTCGATGGCGTCCGCGTACCGGCCGTCGCCGGTGAGCGCGAGCATCCGCCACGCCCAGAGCACGAGGCCGATCGCCGCGCACGACTCGTTGTGGGCGGTCACGTTGGGCAGCTGGAAGGCGCGCCCGTACGCCTGGTGGACGCGCGTGATGTGCCACTGCTCGGGGTCCCCGTCCGGGGAGGCCCCGTCGTACAGCGCGCCGCAGCCGCCGGTGACATAGAGCTTCGTGCTCACCAGGTCGTCCCACAGACGCGTCAGCACCCGCAGCAGCTCCTCGTCGCCCGTCTCGGCGACGAGGTCAGCGGCGCCCGCGTACAGGTAGTTGGCACGCACGGCGTGCCCCGCCACCACCGTCTGCTCCCGCAGTGGCACGCGGTCCTGGTTGTCGTCCGAGCCGCCCTCGAACGAGTCCCTGATCTCGAGGAGCGCCTTCGCCAGACGGAGGTGGTCGGGGTCGCGGGTGACGCGGTACAGCTCGATGACACCCATGTAGTGCGACGGGCAGATGGCCGACCGTGCGAGCAGCTCGGGGACGTCGTCGAGCAGGTGCAGCAGGTACGCCGCGGCCCGGCGTCCCGCCTCGAGCAGGGTGTCGTCGCCCGTCGCGCGGTGGGCCACGACGCCGGCGGTCATGAGGTGACCGAGGTTGTACGTCTCGAAGTTCAGCCGGTCGTCGAGGGGACGGTCCTGCCCGGCGGCGCGGTTGGCGACGAGCGTCTGCGTGTGGACGTACCCGTCCTCCCGCTGCGCCCTGCCGATGAGCCCCGACAGCTCCTCGAGCCAGGCCGCGCGCTGGGGGTCGGAGTCGTAGGACTGCAGCGCTGCCACGGCCTCGAGCCACTTGTACAGGTCACCGTCCATGAAGGGCGGTCCTTCGTGACTGCCCTCACGCTCCCCCGCGGCGATGCGGAAGTTCTCGACGGCATGGCCGTGACCGTACAGCAGCGCCGCCATCGTGGGGACCGTCACCTCGGCGGTCCGCTGCACGGTGCGGGCGAGAGCGCCGCAGGCGGTCACCGTTCCCGCGGGTACCGCGCTGAGCCGTGCGAAGGGACTTTGCGTCGTGTCTGTGAGCACGTGACCTCCTCGTCCTCGACAAGACTAGTCGGCTCTGACTGTTTATGCACGACGGCGGTCCGCTACGTGGGCGGCGACGTCGCGTCCAGACGCGGACGCGCCCCGGAGGGACTGCTTCCCTCCGGGGCGCGTCGGCGAGACGTCAGCGCTGGACCCGCGCGTTGCCCTTCCAGATCGACCAGACCTGGTCCTCGTCCGCGGGCGCGCCGTAGTCGGTGAGCGACGCTGCGGCGAGGGCCCCGGTGGCCCAGCCGAACTGCATGCACTGCTCCGCGGGCCAGCCCTTGAGGATGCCGTACAGCATCCCGCCGACGGAGCCGTCGCCGCCGCCGATGCGGTCGAGCACGCCGATCGGGCGCGAGTCGGCGACGTGGAAGTCGCCGTCGCCGTACACGACCATGCCCCACAGGTGCTCGTTGACGTTGACGACCTCGCGCAGGGTCGTGGCGATGAACTGGGCCTTCGGGAAGCGGGTACGGATGCGGCCGATCATCTCCTTGAAGGACGTGACCTGGTCGGTGAGGTCGCTGCCGCCGGCCTCAGGCCCCTCGATGCCGAGGCACAGCTGGAAGTCCTCCTCGTTGCCGATGAGGATGTCGCACTCCTCGGCGATCTCGGTGAACGCCTCGTGGAGCTCCTCCTCACGCCCCTTCCAGAACGACGCGCGGTAGTTCATGTCCATCGAGATGGCCGTGCCGTGCTCCTTGGCGGCCCGGGCGAGCGCGAGGCAGAAGTCCTTGGTCTTGGGCGACAGCGCCGCGACCAGGCCGGACATGTGAAGGATCTTGACGCCCTCGGTTCCGAACAGCTGGTCGAGGTCGAAGGCGTCGACGTCGAGGTCCAGCCCGACCTCGCCCGCGCGGTCGTTCCAGACCCGAGGACCCCGGCTGCCGTACCCGGAGTCGGCGATGTTGAACTGGTGGCGGTAGCCCCAGGGGCCGCCCTGCGGCAGGTCGGGGCCGCGGTACGACATGTTGCGGGCCCGGAGGTCAGCCTTGATGAACGCCGAGACGGGGCTGCCCGCGACGAAGTTCGTGAGGGCCAGGGTCGGGAGCCCGAGGTAGCTCGTGACGCTCGCGACGTTCGTCTCCGCGGAGGTCGCCTGCATGAAGTAGCGACTGGACACGTGGACGGGCATGCCGTTCTCCGGGGTGATCCTGACCCCCATCGATGTCGGCACGACGAGCGACCAGGCGGCGTCGGAACGAAGCTCCATCGACTCTTCCTTCTTCAGGGCGTGCGTGCACGCGCGGGCTGCTCCTCGCATCCTGCTCCTCGGGCGCATGGGGTGACCGGCTGTTTCCGTGACTTGTCCCGTCGCCACGGGCGACGCCACGGACGGGCGCGAGTTGTTAGCGTGACCCCACCAGCAAGGAGGAGAGCCACATGACCGTCCGAGACGACCTGCGTGCCGCCGTCGAGCGGTTGCGCGAGGCGGTGGAGCCGGTCGCCCGTGCCCTCCACGCCGACCCGGAGACCGCCGACGACGAGGTCAGGGCCGTCGAGCGGCTCGTCGGTGTCCTCGGCACGCACGGCTTCGACATCGACCTGAGCGCGGGCGACCCGACCGCCTTCGTGGCGCGGACGGGCACCGGCGGTACGAGGGTGGCGGTCTGCCTCGAGTACGACGGGCTGCCCGAGATCGGCCACGGTTGCGGCCACAACCTCATCGCCGGCGCGGGCCTTCTCACGGCGCTCGCGCTCGCTGAGCAGGCGGAGGGGCTCGACCTCACGGTGCTCGCGGTCGGCTGCCCCGCCGAGGAGCGCGGAGGGGGCAAGATCCCGCTCATCGAGGAGGGGGTCTTCGCCGACGTCGACCTCGCGATCATGGTCCACCCGGTGCCGGACGGGATCCGGCTCGACCCACGAGGTACGTCGAGCCAGGCCATCGGCCAGTTCCTCGCCACCTATACGGGCCGGTCGGCGCACGCCGCGGCCGCGCCCCACCTCGGCCGCAACACCACCGACGCGGTCGTCGTCGCCGAGGTCGCCCTCGCCCTCCTGCGCCAGCAGGTACCGGCCGACCACCGCCTCAGCGCCAACGTCGTACGGTCGGGCTCTGTCCCCAACGTCATCCCTGACCACGCCACGATCGAGTTCGAGTGCCGTGCCTGGACGACCGAGGAGTACGACGCGCTGCGTGGCCGAGTGACCCGGTGCCTGGAGGCGGGGGCGCTCGCCACCGAGTGTGAGCTCACCGTCGAGCCCGTCGGGCGTCCCTACGAGCCGCTGCGGCAGGACGAGACGCTCGGAGCCCTGTGGTGCGACGCCCTGTCCGAGCTCGGGCTCGACCCGGCGGCCGGCGTGCCGTTGGCGGGCGGGTCCACGGACATGGGCAACGTCTCGCAGGTCGTCCCCGCACTCCACCCGTGGGTACGACTGCCGGGCGTGTCGGCCTCGCT
>DASSQF010000308.1:0-3042 GCA_035702685.1 Propionibacteriaceae bacterium | reverse complement strand
CGTTCCTTCCCGGCGACCCGCTCGGCGAGGGTACGACGCACGCCGTGGCGTCCGCGCCGCAGGGGTCCGCGGGCGTCCTGCCGATCACGTACGCCTACATCGCCCTCATGGGTCCTGACGGGCTGCGCGCCGCGACGGAGGGTGCGCTCATCGCGGCGAACTACGTCGCGAAGCGGCTGGGCGACACGTACCCGGTCCTGTACGCGGGGGAGTCCGGCCTCGTCGCGCACGAGTGCATCCTCGACCTCCGGCCCCTCACGAAGCGGACCGGCGTCACCGTCGACGACGTCGCGAAGCGCCTCGTCGACTACGGCTTCCACGCCCCGACGATGAGCTTCCCGGTCGCCGGGACCCTCATGGTCGAGCCCACCGAGTCGGAGTCGAAGGAGGAGCTGGACCGGTTCTGCGACGCGATGATCGCCATCGCGGCCGAGGCCGAGCGCGTGCTGGCGGGGGAGTGGCCGATCGACGACAACCCGCTCCACAACGCGCCGCACCCGTTGGCCCGGGTGGTGGCGGACACGTGGAACCACCCGTACTCGCGCGAGCTGGCCGCGTTCCCGGCCGGGAAGCCGCACGGCCCGTTGGCGGCGCGTCCGGTCAAGGACAAGTACTGGCCCGCGGTGGGACGGATCGACGGCGTGTACGGCGACAGGAACCTCATGTGCGAGTGCCCCCCGCCGGAGGCGTACGAGTCCTGACAGGGACTTTCTCGCGGATCGTTCTCGGGCGAACAGCGCGCCGCCCGAGGTGACGCGCTGCACGTGGCTTCCTGCCTGTGGCAGGGTGGGCTGCGGTAGCCAGCGGGAGGTCGGACATGGGTGATCTGGTCAAGCGCGTCATGGCGTGGCGCTGGGTGGCGCACCTCATGCGCGCCATCGAGAGGTTCAACTCGCGGCTGGGGAACCAGTTCTCGGCAGCGATCACGTACTTCTCCGTCCTCGCCATCGTGCCCATTCTCATGTTCGCGTTCGCGATCCTCGGCCTCACGGTCGAGGTGATCCGTCCCGACCTGGCGCAGACGCTGACGAACGCCATCGCGGCGAGGCTCGACGGTGCGGGAGGAGCCAAGGACATCGCGGGCAGCGTGATCGGCACCCTGAAGAACTGGCGGGGCGTCGGTGCGGTGGCCCTGATCTCGGCGGCCTACGCCGGTACGGGCTGGGTCGGCAACATCCGCCAGGCCATCAACGCCATGTGGCACCCGGACAGCATCAACCCGGCCGGGCCCAAGGGCATCGGTGGCTGGCTGCGGTCACTGGGGCGGAACCTCCTCACCCTGGTGGGGCTCATCGTGCTGGGCGGCATCACGGTCGTCGTCTCGATGTCCGCCACGTGGGCCCAGTCGCTCGTGCTCGGGTGGCTCGGTCTGCGCGGCTCCGGAGTGGCCGCCTTCCTCACGGTCATCGCCGCGCTCCTCGTCTCGCTGCTGTCGGGATGGGCCCTGTTCGTCTACCTCTACTGGGTGCTGCCCAGCGAGCGGGTGTCGATCCACTCGATCGCGCGGGGTGCGCTGCTGGGCTCGTTCGGCCTGGCCGCGCTGCAGTACTTCGCCGGCGCCCTCAACGCGCTCTTCCTGCAGAACAAGGCGGCGGCCATCTTCGGGCCGGCGATCGTGATCATGCTCTCGCTCAACATCTTCGCGACGCTCGTGATGCTCGGTGCTGCGTGGACCGCCACCACGTCCGCGGAGCCCAAGCCTGTGGTCGCGGCGCCCCGGGACGCCAGGCCGACGATGATCCCGCTCGCGGAGCACCCCGACTTCCAGGGGGCGCTGTACGTGCCGCAGAAGGTCGCGAAGAGGGGCGTCACCGCGGGGATCGTCGCCGGGTACGCGCTCGGCGGGGCTGCGGGGATGGGGCTCGGCGCCGTACTCGGGCGCCTGGCCGGCGCCGTCGCGCATCGTCGCCGCCGGCGACTGTAGGCGTTGGTGTCGGCTGGCAGGAGAGGAATCCCACAAGCTGTCACCCAGCCAGGCAACTCCGTGAGGAGCGCCCGGATCTGACACGGTTCGCCCCGCAGATCACGGATGCGGGCGTGTTCTCGCGCTCGACCACGTGTCTACAGGTCGAATCCGTTCATACCGCTGGCGTTCCCACGGACACGTCCTGTGGTGCCGCGCTCCGCCCATCGGCAGGGTTTGATGGGGGAATGACCACGTCAACGGGCTCCGTGCCGTCCGCCGTCCTGACCGTCGTCTCCGGCCGGCCCGGCACCGGCAAGACGACTCTGGCCAAGGAGCTCGCCCGTAGCCGACGGTCGTGCTACTTGCGGGTGGACGCGGCCGAGACGGCACTTGCTCGCACCGGGCTTTCGGTTGGCGTGGAGGGCTATGCCGTGATCCACGAGCTGGCGATCTCCAACCTCCTGCTCGGAATCGACGTCGTCGTCGATGCGGTCAACCCCGTCCCCGAAGCCCGAGCTGGATGGCGCGAGGCTGCTGGTCGTGGCAGAGCAAGGCTGCTGCAGGTCGAAACGTGGCTCCCGGATGCGGACGAGCACCGCCGCCGCGTCGAGGCACGGACGGCCGACATCCCCGGCCAGCAGGTCCCGTCCTGGGATGAGGTCGTGCGTCAGCAGTGGGTCCCATGGGACGAGAAGCGGGACGGCCATCGCACGCTCATCCCGACGGCAGACTCTCTTCCCGCCCTGGCGGCGGTCCTCGCCCTCGTGACTCCTTCCTGACGACCGCTTCTGTCTGCGCCCCGGACGTGCCCATGGCCTTGGTACGGGGGGTGACCCCACTCTGGTGAGACGGCCTCCATGGCGGACGCGGGTACGGGACGGCCCCGCCGTCCACAGGGACCGACGGGGCCGTACGTGACGAAGGCGTCAGTGCGCCGTGGCCGCCACCGGGGCCGGCTGGCCGATGGCCGCGAGCAGCTCGCCGTACCACTGCTGCGTGATGTCGAACGGCTTGCCGCCCTTGATCCGGTCGAACGCGATCGCCTTGAGGATGTCGTTGTCCTCCTCGTCGTGGCCGATGACGCCGGGCTCACCGCGCAGGGCGCAGTCGACCGCGAGATCGGTGCAGCGGCGGAT
>DASSQF010000307.1:0-2744 GCA_035702685.1 Propionibacteriaceae bacterium | reverse complement strand
CTTGCTCGTCGCGCACTCTGCGGCACCGGCGAGGTGGGCGACCATGTCGCGCACGCTCCACCCGATGCAGTCTGTGGGTCGGGACCAGTCGTCGCCTTCCAGGGTGTCGACAACCGAGGTGAGAACCCGGTACTCCGCGGTCAGGTTGGCTCGCGCCGTACGTGGAGTGGTCTGGGGCAGCTCGCGCGCCCGGGACGTGGCGGTGATGGTCATGGCGTTCTCCTTGGTTCGGCTCCGTAGCAGTGAAGGAACATCCCAGCGAACGAGGCCGCGTGGCGGCTCGCCCGACCCGACTCGGCGTCGACGCCGGGCTCGTTCGACAGCTGCTGGCTGATCACCCCCGTGAACAGAACGCCGAGCACCTGCGTCATCTCGTCGACGTCGGCATCTGCCCGCACGAGGCCGATCGACTGTGCGTCACGGAGCATCTGTGCGGACGCGGCCACCACCCCGACCGCAGGTGCGAAGGCGGCGGGTGCCGGCTGCCAGTGCGGGATCGGCCGCCAGAACATCAGCTCGGCGGCGGCTCGGTGCGCGTTCGCCCACGTGACCGCGTCGAGCAGCGCCTTCCGCAGGGTCTCCGAGAGATCTACGTCCCGCGACACCACGATGCTGCCGAGGACCCGTCCGTACTCGACCCAGCCCCGACGGAAGATCTCGTCGCACAGCTCGGCTCGGTTTCCGAAGTACTCGTAAAGGGAAGGCGTGCGCATGCCCACTCTCCTGGCCACCTCACCCAGAGACAACGAGGCCGCGCCTCCTTCGGACATCACCTCAGTCGCCGCGTGGACGATCGCCTCGACGACGCGCGCCCTCCGGGCCTCCACCCTGCCCATGTCCTCAGTATTCTCCTAATGGTCTTAGGCGGTCAACAGGCTGTCCTCGAGACGCTTCTGTGCCTGACGCCAGGGGCTGTCCGACGCCTGTGTCATCGTCATGCCATGACCGTCGGACCGATGCTGCCGGAGCCGCCGCCCTGTCCCGAGTGGTGCGCTGCCCCCGCCGGGCACGCGTACACGGGGGTCTGGGAGGACGACGGGTCCCTGCGTCGTCTCCACTGGCGTCCGATCGGCTCCGTCGACGCCAACGGCGGCCCGGTACGGGTGAGCATCTGCGCTGTGGAGACGAACACACGAGGCGTTGCCACGGTGAGCCACGCCGTCGTCAGCCTGTTGACCGGCACGCAGGACGAGGACGGCTCGTACGTGGAGCTGGAGGCCTCCGATGCGCAGCAACTCTCCGAGATGGTGTCGCATGCATCCCGCCGCGCGAACCTCGCTGTCGGCGGCAGGGTCTCGTGACGGGTGCAGCGCCCGAAGTTCCGGCAGTCCCTGTGCCAGCTGCGAACGCCCACAGGCCTCAGCCTCCGAGCGCGAGACAGAATGGGGACGTGCCAGACACGCCCGCGGCTGCACGGCGAACCGAGCCCACAGAAGGGCGTGGAGAGCCCTTGCCAGAGACCCCCCAGGCTGCAGCACAGACTGAGCCGGCGGAAGGCCGCTTTGAGGCCATGGCCGTACTCCCGGACCCCGCCACCGCGACGGTCGTCGTGCCGGCACCCGGGCCTGGTCCGGGCAACTGGGCCGGAGCAGCGTCCGCGGTACGTGCTGGCGACGACATCTACCTGAGCTACCGGCTGAGGCGACCGGTGAGCGAGGGACGTGGCGTGTCCGTCGTCGTCGCACGGTCACGCGACGGCGTCCGGTTCGAGCAGTGCTGCGAGGTCACCAGGGACGCCTTCGGCGCCGAGTCGTTGGAGAAGCCCTGCCTCGTGTCCTTGGCGGACGGAGGCTGGCGGCTCTACCTCTCCTGCGCCACTCCCGGGTCGAAGCACTGGTGGGTCGACTCCCTCACGGCTGACACGGTGGAGTCCCTGCCCCACGGCGAGCGGGCGAGGATCCATTCCGGCGACGACACCGTGGGGGTGAAGGACCCCGTGGTGGTCCGGGACGGGGACCGGTGGCAGATGTGGCTGTGCTGCCACCCGCTGACCGAGCCCGGCGACGAGGACCGCATGACCACTCGCCACCTCACGAGCGCGGACGGGCTCACCTGGACCGACGACGGCGTCGTGCTGAGCCCGCGTGCCGGCACCTGGGACGCCCGAGGGACCCGGGTGACGGGCATCATCGGCCGGAGTCCGCTCGTGCTGACGTACGACGGGCGCCCGGATGCAGCCTCCAACTGGTACGAGACGACCGGCGTCGTCGTGGAGCGCGACGGCACCTTGCTCCGGCTCGAGGGGGCGCGCGGCGTGAGCCCGTACTCCGACGGCGCCTTCCGGTACGCCACGACTGTCCAGGATGGGAACCGGGTGAGGTGGTACGTGGAGATGGCTCGCCCCGACGGGGCCCACGACCTCGTGACGATGACGGTCCCCTGACCGGTTCGGCCTCCGTCACCGGCTCACTCAGCCGCCCAGCGCGGGCCCGCTAGTCCACGAGCTCCTCAGCATCCGTGTCGTCCGCGGCGAGGGGCGACTCCGGGAGCGACGCCGCGTGCGACACCCCCTCGAGGAAGCCGACGGCGCGGTCGTGGGCAGGGAACCGTCGCACGAGGTCGTGGAAGCGCGCCGAGTGGTTCGCCTCGACCAGGTGGACGAGCTCGTGGAAGAGCACGTAGTCGACGACCCACGACGGGAACGTCTCCATCCGCCTGCTCAGCCGGATCTCGCCCGTGGTCGTGGTGCACGAGCCCCACCGTCGGTTCTGCCGACCCGACCACGTGACGCTGGTGAGGCGGCC
>DASSQF010000306.1:0-3660 GCA_035702685.1 Propionibacteriaceae bacterium | reverse complement strand
TCGCGAGGGGCTCCGAGCCCGTGGCGTCGAGGCGCGGTACGGCACCGAGCAGGCCGATCGTGTACGGCATCCGGGGCCGGTAGAAGATGTCGTCGACGCTGCCCTGCTCGACCGGGCGGCCCGCGTACATCACGGTGACCCGGTCCGACATGCCCGCGACGACGCCGAGGTCGTGCGTGATGAGGATGACCGCCGCGCCGGTCTCGACCTGGGCCTTCTTGAGGACGTCGAGGACCTGGGCCTGGATCGTCACGTCGAGGGCCGTCGTCGGCTCGTCCGCGATGATGACGTCCGGGTCGTTGGCGATGGCCTGGGCGATCATGGCGCGCTGCCGCATCCCGCCCGAGAACTCGTGCGGGAACGACTTCACGCGGAGCTGGGGGTTCGGGATCCCGACGAGGTCCAGCAGCTCGACGGCGCGCTTCCAGGCGGCACCACGGCTGACGTCGTGGTGCGTCTGGATCGCCTCGACGATCTGGTCGCCGATCGTGTAGACGGGTGTCAGCGCGCTGAGCGGGTCCTGGAAGATCATCGCGAGGTCCTCGCCGCGGATGCGCGACAGCTCCGCGTCGCTGAGGCCCACGAGCTCCCGCCCGTGCAGGCTGATCGAGCCGGTGATCCTCGCCGAGCGGGGGTGGAGACCCATGATCGCGAGGCTCGTCACGGACTTGCCCGACCCGGACTCGCCGACGATGGCCATCGTCTCCCCGGCGCGCAGGTCGAAGCTGAGCCCCCGGACCGCTGTGACGAGGCCCGCTTCGCTCGGGAACGTCACGTGGAGGTTGCGGACGCTGAGGACGACGTCCCCGGTCGCGGTGAGGCGACGGCCCGTCGCTGGTTCGGCGAGGGTCATGCCTGTCCTCCGGAGATCGACGTGGGGTCGAGCGCGTCGCGCAGCCCGTCCCCGAGCGCGTTGACGCTCATGACGAGCAGGACCAGCACGCTGGCGGGGGCGAGGAAGATCCACGGCGCGATGGTCGTGGACTGCGCGCCCTCCGCGATGAGCGTGCCGAGCGAGGTGTCGGGTGCCTGGACCCCGTACCCGAAGTAGGAGAGCCCGGCCTCGCCGAGGATCGCATAGCCGACACCGAGGCACACGTCGACGATGAGCATCGAGGCGATGTTCGGCACGATGTGGCGCACGAGCAGGCGCGGGGTGGAGAGGCCCATGAAGCGCGCCGCCGCGACGTACTCCCGTTCCTTGACGGACATCGACAGGCTCCGTACGACGCGGGCCGACAGCTGCCAGCCGAACGCCGCGAGCATCACGACGAGGAGCAGCCAGGCGTACGCGCCCTTGGGGCCGCCCTGGGAGACGACCGCGATGAGGAAGAAGGACGGCAGGACGAGCATGAGGTCGATCACCCAAAGCCACGCCTTCTCGTACCAGCCCCCGATGTACGCGGCCGAGGACCCGACGAGCGCGGCGAGCGTCGTCTGGATCACCGCGACCATGAAGCCGATGACCAGCGACTTCCCCAGGCCACGCACGGTGCGCGCGAGGACGTCGAAGCCGGCCTGGGTCGTGCCGAAGAGATGGCGTGCGGACGGCGCCTTGTAGTACTGGCCGAGGTCGCGCTGGTCGTACTGCCAGGGGAGCAGGTACGAGCCGAACAGGGCGAGCACGACGAGCAGGCCGATGACGGCGAGCCCGACGACGGCCGCGCGGTTGCGGAAGAACCTGCGGCGGACGAGCTGGCCACGGGTGAGGCGACGGCTCGTCGGCGCGGCGGGCTGCGTGAACCCGCCGAGAGCCTCGGGCTCCTCGTTGGTGCGGAAGTCGACGGACATCGTGCCTCCTCAGCTCAGCCGTACGCGCGGGTCGAGGAACGCGACCATGAGGTCGGCGAGGATCGCGCCGACCAGGTAGCACAGACCGCCGAACGCGGTGACGGCCACGATGCCGTTGATGTTCTGCTTGGCGATCGTGTCGACGCCGTAGATGCCCATGCCCTGGAAGGCGAAGATGCGCTCCGTGTACGTCGCGCCGACGAACAGCGTGGCGGCCTGGAACGCGAAGTACGTGCCGGTCGGGATGAGCGCTGTACGGAGCGCGTGCTTCATCACCGCCTTGTTCTCCCGCAGGCCCTTGGCGCGGGCGGTGCGGACGAAGTCGGAGCCGAGCGCGTCGAGCATGAGGCCCCGCTGCAGCCGTTGGAGGCCCGCCAGGCCCAGCAGCGTGAGGACGAGCGTCGGCAGCACCATGTGCTGGACGCGGTCCACGAACCCCGCCAACGGGTAGCTCGGGAGGGTGCCGGTCGACTTCTCGCCGAGGAACAGGAACAGCTGGAACCCGACCTGCTTGTTCACGGCCGTCGCCACCATCTTCGTGACCTCGCCCGTGACGTACGAGGGTGTGGCGACGAGGATCAGCACGATCGCCGTCACGACCCGGTCGGAGATCCGGTACTGGCGGACCGCGCTCCACGCGCCGAGCGCGACGCCGATGACCGTGCCGAGGAGCCAGCCGATCGTGACGAGACGGAACGAGACCCAGATGCGGCGCCCGATCTCGTCGCCGACGTCAGCGCCGCCGGGTGTCGTCCCCCAGTCCCAGTGCAGGAAGACCCCGCGCAGCCAG
The DNA here is from genome assembly GCA_035702685.1 of Propionibacteriaceae bacterium. GTDB lineage: Bacteria > Actinomycetota > Actinomycetes > Propionibacteriales > Propionibacteriaceae > Fen-668. The sequence continues at coordinate 1,079 of DASSQF010000306.1, read as the reverse complement.
GTCACGTACCGGTCCCACAGCGGCACATGGTCGGAGACGTTCGCGGCGCGGAGGATGTTCTCGATCGACTGCGGGTCCAGCGGCGGGGTCCGTACCTCGAACAGCTGACGCGGGTGCAGCTGGGTCTGGGCGAGCACCCAGGCCAGTGACACCGCGATGAACAGCAGCACCGCGTAGTTCGCGATCCTCAGCAGCACGTACTTGACCATCACACCTCTCCGACGTTCCTGGGCAACATACCTGGCTGGTCGTGGCGGCACTCAGGAGGGCGCTCCTCCCGGCGTGCCTCGAGGCTCAGGGGAGGACGTCTAGATCCAGGAGCTGAACCACATGCGGGCGAGCCACTGGGACTGGGTGAGCAGCCCGTCGGTGAGGATCGGGTAGATGAACGCGAAGTTGAGCGTGATGATCACGAGGATCACGGCGACGGCGATCGCACCTTGCCGGCGTCGGCTCCCCGAGTCGGCCTTGCCGAGGACGATGCCCAGCACCATCGCGAGGCACATCGCCGTGAACGGGATGATCGTGATCGCGTAGAAGAAGAACAGCGAGCGCTCGGTGTAGTTGAACCACGGCAGGTACGTCGACATGCCGGCCACGATCGGCACGCCGAACCGCCAGTCGCGGCCCGCCGCCCACCAGGCGATCGACACGAGAAGGGCGAGGGCGGCGAACCACCAGAGCGTGGGCGTGCCAGTGGCGCTGATGACGCGCAGGCAGTTCTCCGAGCTCGTCGCGGGACAGCCGTCCACGCCGGGCTGGATCCCGTTCACGGCGTCGATGCCGATCGGGCGCGCGTTGATGAGCCAGCCACCCGGGTGCGCCGCGTACACGTGCGTCGAGTGCTTGATGTAGTCGCCGTTGTGAAAGTCCCAGATCTCCTTGTGGTAGTAGAGAAGTGAGGCCAGCGGCTTGCCGAGCAGCTTCACCTGCCAGGCGTCGGGGTGCTCCGCCCCCCACTGCCGGTCGTACCCGCCTTGGGTGCGCAGCCAGCTGAACCAGGTCGCCACGTATACGACGGACCCCAACACGACGAGGCTCACGAACGCGGGCAGGCCGTCGAGCAGGAGGGACATGTA
>DASSQF010000305.1:0-2805 GCA_035702685.1 Propionibacteriaceae bacterium | reverse complement strand
CTTCGACGAGGTCTCGGCGATCCTGGCCCGGTTCCACGACGGCGCGACCTCGCTCAACCTCAAGCGGATGGGGCGCGAGCTCGGCGAGCTCTGGTACGAGTCCGTGGACGTCTCGGACGTCTCCGTCCTCGTCGTCGAGTGGACGCACGGCAACTCGGACCACCTCACCGGGGTGGACGTGCCGATCCTGCTGAGCTCGACGCCCGAGGAGACGCTCGCCCACCGGCGCGCACGCGCGCGGGACGGGGCCGTGGACTCCCCCTTCACGACGATGGTGCTCGGCCTCGAGCAGGCGAAGCTCGCCTCGCAGGCCCGCAAGGCCAAGGTCATCGTGGCGAAGTCCGGGGAGGTCATCGACTACGACCGCTACCTCGAGTCCATGGGCCGCAACCTGCCGAGCGCGGGGGCGATGCTCAACGTCTACCCGGACAGCGTGGGCGGGACGGTCGCCGACGTCGTGAGCCTCGTCGTGGACCCCGCGGTCGCCGGCGCCTTCACCGCCGTGTACCTGCTCCCCAGCCTGTTCAACACCGACCTCGACCGCGGGTTCTCGGTCATCGACTACGGGCTGAATCGGCTGTACGCGAGCGGCGCCGACCTCGACGCGCTGCGCGAGGCGGGGATCTCGCTGAAGCTCGACTTCATCCTCAACCACGCCTCCGTCCTGTCGCCCCAGTTCCAGGACCTGCTCGCGAGGGGTGACCGGTCTCCCTACAAGGACTTCTTCATCGACTGGAACGCGTTCTGGGCCGGTCACGGTGAGCTGACGGACGCGGGGTACGTACAGCCGGACCCCGAGCTCATCAAGGACATGTACTTCCGCAAGCCGGGGCTGCCCATCCTCATGGTGCGGCTGCCGGACGGGACGGAGCGCCCGTACTGGAACACCTTCTACCAGGAGGTCCGCTACCCGGTGCCGACGACGCTCGAGGTGATGCGGGCGAGCGGGCTGCAGTACGCCTCCGCCGAGGTCGTGGCATCGCGGGTGGCGGCCGCGATCGCCGCCGGCAAGAGCCCGGCGGACGCCGACTTCTCGGGCTTCGAGGACGCCCGCGACGCCGTCGTGGAGCTCGTCGAGTCGCGCCGCACGTACCTCGGGCAGATGGACCTCGACATCCGCTCGCCGAAGGTGTGGGCGTTCTACGAGGACACGCTCGGCCGACTCGCGTCGTACGGGGCGGAGATCGTGCGGCTCGACGCGTTCGCGTACGCGCCGAAGGAGCCGGGCGCGAAGAACTTCCTCAACGACCCCGGCACGTGGGACCTGCTCGCCAGGGTGAAGCAGCTCGCGGACGCACACGGCCTCAAGCTGCTCCCGGAGATCCACGCCCGGTACGAGGAGGGCATCCACGAGCTCCTCGCCGCCAAGGGCTTCATGACGTACGACTTCTTCCTGCCCGGACTCGTCATCGACGCCCTGTCACGGCACGATGGGACCGTGCTGGCGCGGTGGATCCGCGAGCTCGTCGGCAAGCAGATCCGCACCGTGAACATGCTGGGCTGCCACGACGGCATCCCGCTCCTCGACCTCAAGGGCCTTCTCGAGGACGACCGGATCGAGGCGGTCATCGAGACCGTCAAGGGCCGCGGTGGCTACGTCAAGGACCTGCACGGGGCGAAGAACATCTACTACCAGGTCAACGCGACGTACTATTCGGCGCTCGGTGAGACCGACGAGGCGATGCTCCTGGCCCGGGCGATCCAGATCTTCACGCCCGGCAAGCCTCAGGTCTGGTACCTCGACCTCTTCTGCGGACGCAACGACCACGACGCGGTCGCACGTGCCGGCGCCGGCGGCCACAAGGAGATCAACCGGACGAACCTCACGCGGGAGCAGGTACGGGAGGGGCTGGAGCGGCCGGCCGTGCGCCGCCAGCTCGAGCTGCTGCGGTTCCGCAACGCGTTCGGAGCCTTCGGTTTCGACGCGACGTGCGAGGTGGCGGAATCGCCCGAGGACGAGCTGGTGATCACGTGGCGCAAGGGCGACCACGAGGCGGTGCTCCGCGCGAACCTGGCCACGTACGAGTTCAGCATCACGGCGGACGGCCGGGAGGTCTAGCTGCGCGCGGGGGGTCCGCTCAGGGTGCCGTGCGGGTGCGGCGGTGCCGGCCGAGCTGCTCGGACATCGCCGCACGTTCGACCTCGAGCAGCGAGACCGTGTGCAGGGCCGCGTGGTGGGCGCGAGCGCCCCCGCGCGCCCCGAAGAGCCGCTTCGTCCAGATGAGGTAGACGACGAGGAACAGGTTGATGACGAGGGCGGCGATCCGCAGCGCCGTCACCCTGTCGACCAGCTCGTAGATCTCGAGGGGCAGGAACAGCGAGGTCCCCACGACCGCCACGTACTCGCCCCAGCGCTTCATGAGCCACAGCCCGGTGCCCTCGACGAGCTGGAGCACGCCGTACGTGGCGACCGCGCCGGCGACCTCGAGGATGGTCCTCGAGCGAGCCGCCAGCGCGCGCTCGATCCAGTGGACGAGCGTCACGTCCTGGAGCCTGATCCCGAGCTTGTCGGCGACCGGCGCGAGGAGCGGCAGGTACGTCTGGAACGTCTCCTCGAGCCACGCGCGCTGCCCGTTGAAGCGCCAGATGGCGAGTGCGGCCGCCAGGATGACGATGCCGCGCAGCAGCTTGTCCACGGACAGGATCCGCAGCACGAAGGCGTCGCGCAGCGCCGCGCCGCGCAGGACGATGGGCGCGTCGTCGGCAGGGCCCGCTCCTCGCGGCTCCCCCACGACGTAGTCGCCGCACCGCAGGCACCTCCACGCCGTCCCCCACGGCGTCGTCGTGGACAGTCGCTCGGCGAGC
>DASSQF010000304.1:0-3742 GCA_035702685.1 Propionibacteriaceae bacterium | reverse complement strand
CGCGGCGTCACCGCCCTGGACCACGTGAGCCTGTCCGTACGTGCCGGAGAGATCGTCGGCATCGCCGGTGTCGACGGCAACGGCCAGTCGGAGCTGCTCGAGGCCATCGCCGGTCTCGACAAGCCCTCCTTCGGCACCGTGAGGATCAAGGGCGCCGACATCACCAGGGCATCCATCGCGGCCCGCCGTGAGGCGGGTCTCGCGTACATCCCGGACGACCGCCACCACGTCGGCACCGCGCCCCGCATGTCGGTGGCGGACAACGTGGGCGCGACGCACCTGTCGCCACCCGTCGCCCGTGGCGGCTGGCTCAGCACGAGCGGCCTCGCCGAGTTCGCCGGCCGCCTCATCCACACCTTCGACATCCGCGGCGCGACGCCGTCGACGCCCGTCGGGTCCCTGTCCGGCGGCAACATGCAGAAGGTCGTCATCGCCCGCGAGTTCGAGTCCGACCCGGCACTGCTCGTCGTGTCGCAGCCGACCCGAGGCGTCGACGTGGGCGCCATGGAGTTCGTCCACCGGGCCCTCGTGAGCGCGCGGGACCGCGGCGCCGCCGTACTCCTCGTCTCGGCGGACCTCAACGAGGTCATGAGCCTGTCCGACCGGCTCCTCGTCATCCACCGCGGCCACATCGTCGACGAGTTCACCCACGACTCGATGTCCGAGATCGCCGTCGGGCTCGCCATGGGCGGCCAGGCGGCCGACGAGGAGGCGGTCGCCGCAGCCAACGCGGCGCACGCGCAGAAGGCCGAGCTCGTCTCGACCGACCTCGACGGCGACGGGCTCCCGGACACCGTCACCGCTCCTGCGAGCACCCCGGTCGCCGCTCCCCCGCCCCCCAAGGAGCGCGAGGAGGCCTTCCCCCCGTCGAGGACGGGGAGCACGATCATCTCCTACGTCTTCAGGAACGCGGCGCAGCCGCTCATCGCCATCGTCGCGGCGCTGGTGGTCGGCGCGATCATCATCGCCCTCATCGGCAAGAACCCCGGCCAGGCCTACTCCGAGCTGTTCTTCACGCCGTTCTCCACGCCGTACGGGATCGGCGCGCTCCTCGCGCACACCGTGCAGCTGCTCATCCTGTCCGCCGCGGTGATCATCAGCTTCCGCGCCGGGTTCTTCAACATCGGCGGCGAAGGCCAGCTGTACGTGGGTGCGCTCGCGGGCGCGCTCACCGGCATCGCGCTCAAGAACTCGTCCCTGCCGGGCATCCTCGTGATCCTGCTCGTCCTGGTGGTGGGCTTCGTGGTCGGCGCGGTGTGGGGCTGGATCCCCGGCGCGCTGCTGGCGTTCTGGAACGTCAACATCATCGTCACCACGCTCATGATGAGCTCGATCGCGACGCTGCTCACCCAGTACCTCGTGACGGGCCCGTTCGTCGACAAGACCTACGGCTCCGTGGGATCGAAGAAGCTGGGGCCGAACGCCATGCTGCCCGTGTTCAACCCGCAGTACAGTCTCACGCCGGACATCATCATCGCCATCGCGATCGTCATCGTGCTCGGCCTCGTGCTCACCCGTTCGGTGTGGGGTCTCAAGGTGCGCGAGCTGGGCGAGATGAACCGCTTCGCGGAGTACACGGGCGTCAGCCCGCGGACCATGAGCCAGCAGGTCATGGCCCTCTCCGGCGCCTTCGCGGGCCTCTCCGGCGCCCTGTACGTCATCGGACCCAACTCCACCGCACGGTTCGTCCAGACCTTCTCGCCGGCGTACGGGTTCACGGCGTTGACCGTCGCGCTGCTCGCGCGGCTCAACCCGTGGGTGGCGATCCTCGCGTCCGTGTTCTACGCGGACATGATCGCCGGCTCGTCGTCGATGCAGGCGAACGCGGAGGTCCCGAAGCCCCTCGTCGACGTCATCCTCGGCCTCATCGTCCTCATGATCACCGCGACGTTCGCGTGGAACTGGTCGAGACGCAGGAGAGGCACCAAGAGCGTCGTGGCCGTCCCCGACGAGTCCGTCGCGAGCGAAGGGAGCGTGAAGTGAGCAACGTCCTTCACACGGTGTTCAGCGTCGCGCTCATCGCGGCCACGCTGACGTATCTCACTCCGATCCTGTTCGCCTCCATCGGCGGCGCGATCACCCAGCAGGGCGACATCCTCAACATCGGCCTCGAGGGCATGATGCTCATCGGCGCGTTCTCGGCGATCGCCGTGGGCGCGGCCGTCAACAACCCGCTCGTCGGAGTCCTCGCCGCCATCGTGTCGTCGCTGCTCCTCAGCGCGATCTACGCCCTGTTCACGCTCTGGTTGAGAGCCGACTTCATCGTCGTGGGCATAGGCGTCAACATGCTCGCAGCCGGAGCCTCGGTCTTCGCGCTCCAGCTGCTGTACGGCAACCCGGGCGGCACGCCGCAGGGCGTCCACTCGTCGCTGCCGAAGTTCACGATCCCGGTCCTCGGCCAGCAGACGCCTCTCGTCTACATCGCGCTGCTCTGCGTCCCGCTGTACGCGTTCCTGCTGTACCGCACCCGCTACGGCGTCCATCTCCGGGCCGTCGGCCAGGACCTGCCGGCCGCCATCGCCGCCGGCATCAACGCGACGCGGGTGAAGCTCATCTCGATCCTGCTCTGCGGCACCCTGACCGGGCTCGCCGGCGCGCAGCTGTCCATGGCGAACCTCGGCTCCTTCAACCAGAACATGTCGAGCGGGCGCGGCTTCATCGCCGTAGCGGCGCTGACGTTCGGACGGGCCAAGCCTGTACCGACGCTCGTCGCGGCCGTGATCTTCGGCCTCGCCGACGCCATGGCCGACCGGCTCGGCGTCGCAGGCATCAACTCCAACCTGGCCAAGATGGCCCCGTACATCATCACGATCATCGCGCTCACCCTCGCGTCGATGGACCTGTTCGCGAGGCGGCGCAAGGCCGTCGCGCTCAAGACCGCCTAGGAGCACGCGTGGCCATCCCGGTCATCATCGACACCGACCCGGGCATCGACGACGCGATCGCGATCGCGCTGGCGTGCGCGAGTCCCGAGATCGACCTGCTCGGCGTGACGACGGTCGGCGGGAACACGGGCATCGAGAACACGACCGGGAACGCGCTGCGGCTGCTGCACCTGTTCGGCCGGGACGACGTACCGGTCGGTGCCGGAGCCGCCCGCGCTCTCACGTACGAGGCCGACCTCGGCGACCCCTCCATCCACGGCCAGGGCGGCCTGGGCGGCGTCGACCTGGAGCTTCCGGAGCGCGGCTCGGACCCCCGGGGAGCGCTCGGGCTGCTCACCGACCTCGTGGAGAGCCACTCCGAGCCGATCACGCTCGTGGCGATCGGGCCGCTCACGAACGTCGCCCTGTTCGCCGCGACCCGGCCCGACCTGTACGCGCGGCTCGAGCGCCTCGTCATCATGGGCGGCGGCGTCCACATCACCGGCAACCACACCCCCACCGCCGAGTTCAACATCTGGTTCGACCCCGAGGCCGCGGCGCGGGTCTTCGCCGCGGGTGTGGACGTGACGATGGTGGGCCTCGACGTCACGCACAAGGCGATGTTCGCGGGTTCGGACTGGGCGCCGCTGCGGACGCCCGAGAGCGGCGCTGTCGCCAGGGCGATCACGGGCATGGTCGACTTCTACGGCTCCTTCTACCTCGCCCAGAACGGCTCCGACGCGACCGCCCAGCACGACTCGCTCGCCGTCGCGTCGGTCATCGCGCCGGAGCTCATCCGTACCCAGCACTGCTGGACCGGCGTCGAGACCGCCGGGACGCTCACGCGGGGCATGACGGTCGCAGATCTGAAGCACGTG
>DASSQF010000303.1:0-4256 GCA_035702685.1 Propionibacteriaceae bacterium | reverse complement strand
CTCGGCGAGGCTGATGCTCCTCTCGACGAGGCTGATGTGTCCTCTCGGCGACGCCCAGGAGTCCTCTCGGCGAGGCTGATGAGTCCTCTCGCCGACGCCCACAGGTCCTCTCGGCGGGCGCAGGACGCTCAGGCGAAGCGGCCGTCCAGGTCGTAGGTGACCCTGCCGCGCAGCAGGGTGGCGACGACCCGCGTGGACAGCTCGAGGCCCTCGTACGGCGTGTTCTCGGCGATGCTCGCGAGGTCCCGTCCGTACGAGCGCCAGGTCCGGTGCGGGTCGACCAGGCAGAGGTTCGCGGGGGCGCCCACCTCGAGGGGCAGGCCGTGGCCCTCGAGGCCGGCGAGGCGCGCCGGCGCGTACGACATGCGCTCGGCGATGTCCGCCCACGCGAGCCGCCCTGTACGGACGAACAGGTCGGCCACCACGGCCAGCGCGGTCTCGAGCCCGAGCATCCCCATCGACGCCTCGCACCAGTCCCCGCGCTTCGTCTCCGGCGCGTGCGGCGCGTGGTCCGTGCCGACCACGTCGATCGTCCCGTCGACGAAGGCGTCCCTCAGCGCCTGGACGTCCGCGGCGGAGCGCAGCGGCGGGTTGACCTTGTACGCGGCGTCGCCGCTGAGGGCCGTCGAGCTGTCGAGCATGAGGTGGTGCGGTGTCACCTCGGCCGTCACCGGGTAGCCCTGCGCCTTCGCCCATCGCACGACCGCGACCGTCTGTGCGGTCGAGACGTGGCAGGCATGGAGGCGGCAGCCCAGCTCCGCGGCCATGATCACGTCGCGGGCCACGATCGCCGACTCGGCCATCGTCGGCCAGCCTGGCAGCCCGACCTGGTCGGCCACGCCGGCGTCGACCTGCGCCCCGATCGTGAGGAGCGGGTCCTGCGCGTGCTGGGCCAGCACCCCGCCCAGCTTCCCGATCTCCACCAGGGCGTCGCGCATGACATCCGACCGGGCGACGCACTTCCCGTCGTCGGAGAACATGCGCACCCCGACCGCACCCATCCCCGCGATGTCGGCGAGCTGCGCGCCCTCCTCCCCGAGCGTGACCGCACCGATCGGCACCACGTCGACGAGCCCCACCTCGGCGCCGCGCTGCCTCTCGTACGCACAGATCTCCGCAGTGTCGGCCACCGGCACGGTGTTCGGCATCGCACAGACCGCGCCGTACCCGCCGCGGGCCGCGGCCCGCGACCCGCTCTCGATCGTCTCGGCGGTCCCCGGGCCGGGGTCCCGAAGATGAGTGTGGGGGTCGACGAGGGCCGGCAGCGCGACGAGGCCGCGACAGTCGAGGACGGTCTCCGTGCCGTCCGGCTCGACGATCACGCCGTCGCGGATCGCGAGGTCGCGGACGCCCCGGCCCACCACGTCCAGCCCGACCAGCACCGTCATCCTGCGCGCCCCTCTCGTCGGGGGGACGCTACCGCACCCTCGCGCGTCAGCCCTGGCCGTACGGAGGTTGCGGACCGTACGGGTGCTGGCCGAAGGTGCCGGGAGGCTGCGGGTAGGCGCCCGGGGGAGGGCCGTACGAACCGGGCTGAACACCGTACGCGCCGGACTGCGGGTACGGACCCGGGTGCGGGTACGGGCCGGGCTGGGAGCCGAAGGCCGCCTGTCCGTACGAGCCGGGCGCAGGCTGCCCGCCATACCCGGGCTGTACCGGGTAGCTGCCCTGCTGCGGGTATCCACCCTGCGGGTACGCGTACCGCTGCGGCGGCACCGTCACCGCGAAGGCGTGGTCCACCGGACCGAGGCGCTCGCGCCGGAACTGGTCGCCGTACATCACCGTCACGAAGATGAGCCTCAGCGGCACGACCACCATCGAGACGATCAGCATCACGACGTAGACAGCGGCGAGCATCATCCACATCGAGCTCCCCTGCAGCGCGTCGAGCAGCTGGCTCCCGCTCGAGCCGCGGTACGTCACGGGAGTCGCGAAGCCCCGTACCGCGCTCAGGACGAGCGAGACGGCCTGCTGCGCCGCGCCGGCGAGGAGAGAGAAGACGAACAGGTAGCCGAAGGTCCGCCAGAAGGCGCCGCGGGTGAGCCGCCAGGCACGTCCCAGTGCGCGGAAGCCGGAGAGCCGCTCCACCGCACAGACCTGGGTGAGGTAGGCGAGCTTCACGCTGAGGACGAAGACCAGCGCCATGACGACCAGGCCCAGCAGGAGAGCCACCGCGAGGGACCCGAGCAGGGCGGCCGCCGCCTCGTCCTGGCCCGTCTGCGGACCCTCGAGGGAGCCGAGGCGGACGATAGCCACCATGAGGGGCGAGAGGACGACCGCCGCCGCGAGGAGGTATGCCACCACGCCCAGCAGGTACACGCCCACGAACCGCCCGACGAAGCCTCGCGTGAGCCGGCGCAGCTCGTGGAACGAAGGGAAGCGCTGCTGGGTCGCCTCGTTCGCGCAGCCGATCATCATCCCGGTGAAGTACAGGGACAGGATGCCGCCCACCGCCAGCGCCACGACGAAGCTCGCGACGGCTGTCAGGACGAAGGCGAGGACCGTCCAGCCGTCCGGCTCGGTGTTCCGCACGATGTCGGGCACGAAGACGAGGACCGACAGCACCACGGGGACGACGAGCGCGACGACCATGACGAGCTGCTGGAGCGCGGTGAGGCCGATGAAGGCACCGATGCGGCGCCGGAAGACGGAGAACGTGGCGGTGAAGACGTCGCCAAGGCTCATCGGGCTCGGTGGCACCTGAACCGGGGCTGCGCTCATGCCACCCAGAGTACGGACGGGTACGACGCGGAGGGCCGCAGATGGCCCGGATCTCACCCTGGACCTCGAGACCAGGACGCCGGCCGCAACGGCGCGAGGGCACGTGCGACCGGCGTCGGATCTCAGGACCGCCGCAGTTCTCAGGACATGCGCGGCCCGCGGGCTCCTCCTCCGGCGCCGGCGAGCTGGGGAAGCTGCTCCTCCTCGGTGGTGGTCGCTCCGGAGAACTGCGACTGGTACAGGTCGTAGTACGCGCCCTTGGCCGCAAGCAGGCCCGCGTGGTCGCCCTGCTCGACGATCTGCCCGTGCTCCATGACGAGGATGACGTCCGCGTCGCGGATGGTGGACAGGCGGTGGGCGATGACGAAGGACGTACGGCCCTTGCGCAGCGCACCCATCGCCTTCTGGACGAGCACCTCGGTGCGCGTGTCGACCGAGCTCGTCGCCTCGTCGAGGATCAGCAGGGCAGGGTCGGCCAGGAACGCGCGTGCGATCGTGATGAGCTGCTTCTCGCCGACCGAGACGTTGCTGCCCTCCTCGTCGATGACCGTGTCGTAGCCGTCCGGCAGGGCGTGGACGAAGCGGTCGACGTACGTGGCGCGTGCCGCCGCGCGGATCTCCTCATCGGAGGCGTCGGGCCGTCCGTACGCGATGTTGTCCCTGATCGTGCCGTGGAAGAGCCACGTGTCCTGGAGCACCATGCCCAGGTTGCTCCGCAGGTCGGCGCGGGGCACCGAGCTGATGTCCACGCCATCGAGGGTGATCCGTCCGGCGTTCAGCTCGTAGAACCGCATGACGAGGTTCACGAGCGTCGTCTTCCCGGCGCCGGTCGGGCCCACGATCGCCACCGTCTGGCCCGGCTGCACGTCGAGGTTGAGGTTCTCGATGAGAGGCCGGTCGGGCAGGTACGAGAAGTCGAGGTTCTCGAACGTCACCCGGCCCCGTACCGGCTCCGGCAGCGTGCCCGCGGCCTCCGGGCTCATCTCCTCGGCATCGAGCACCTCGAAGACCCGCTCGGCGGACGCGACACCCGACTGCAGCAGGTTCGCCATGGAGGCGATCTGCGTGAGGGGCTGGGTGAACTGCCGGGAGTACGTGATGAACGCCTGCACGTCGCCGAGGCTCAGCTGGCCGCTGGCCACCCGCAGGCCGCCGACGACCGCGACGAGCACGTACGACAGGTTCCCGACGAAGAACATGACCGGCATGATGATGGCGCTGATGAACTGGGCGCCGAACGCCGCCTTGTACAGCTCGGCGTTCTTCGCGTGGAACGTCGCGTTCATCTCCTGCTGGCGACCGAAGACCTTGACGAGCGCGTGGCCGGTGAACGCCTCCTCGATCTGGCCGTTGAGCTCCCCCGTGTGCTTCCACATCGCGGCGAACCGCTTCTGCGACTGCTTGCCGATGACGGCGACGAGGCCGACGGAGACGGGGATCGAGACGACCGCGATGACGGTGAGGATCGGCGACACCGTGAGCATCATGATGAGCACGCCGATGACCGTCAGCAGGCTGGTGAGCAGCTGGGACAG
>DASSQF010000302.1:0-4060 GCA_035702685.1 Propionibacteriaceae bacterium | reverse complement strand
GCTCTGGGTCGCATCGCGCGGAGTTCCCAGGCCCTGGATCGGGTTGGCAGGGGTACTGCGCGGCCTCCCGTCCTCGGGCTCGGGAGCCTCTCCGTGGGACGACGTCTCGTGGAACCTCTCGCCGGACGTGGCACATCTCGTGAGGTCGTAGAATCGCGGTGAAGTGCTCCGGGGTCGGTGAAACTCCGAACCGGCGGTGATAGTCCGCGACCCGATCGCCTCAGCCACCCGGCTGGCGGTGCTCGGTTGACCTGGTGGAACTCCAGGACCGACGGTCAAAGTCCGGATGGGAGGATGCACGAGGCGTACGGCCGTGCCGTACGCCCGACGCTTGTCGTCGTCCCCGGGTCACCGCTGACCGGAGAGGGACGCATGAGGCGCAAGCAGACCGTGCAGCCACAGGTACGCCATGTGGCGGCGCCCGTGCTGCTCGGGCTCGTGCTGCTCGCGGCGTGGCTGCTCCTGTCGAAGGGACTGCCCCCGTACGTCCTGCCGAACCCGTCCGCCGTCCTCGTGAAGCTGTGGACGGGGCTATCCTCCAGGACCCTGCTCGCGCCCCTCGGCGTCACGCTGCTCGAAGCCGCTGCGGGCTGCCTCACCGGCGCCGCGGTCGCCCTCCCCCTCGCGGTCACGCTGCACCGCTCGCGCTGGGCCGACTCGGCGACCCGCCCGTTCCTCGGCGCGACCCAGGCGATCCCGGCCATCGCGCTGGCACCCCTGCTCGTGCTGTGGGTCGGCTACGGCCTGGTCCCCATCGCGCTGCTCTGTGCGCTCATCGTCTTCTTCCCCATCCTCGTCGCCGCCGCGTCGGGGCTGCGGCACGTCGACCACGAGGTCGTGGACGCCGCCCGCATGGACGGCGCCTCGTCCGTACAGAGCCTGCTCCACATCGAGATCCCTCTCGCGCTCCCCTGGATCTACGCAGGACTGCGCAACGGCTTCACCCTCTCCGTCACGGGCGCGGTCGTCGGGGAGATGGTCATGGGCGGTACGGGCCTCGGCACCGTCCTCGTCGTCCAGCGCGACCAGCTCGACACGGCCGGCATGGTCGCCACGATCATGCTCCTGGCCCTCGTGGCCTCCGCCGCCTACCTGTCCCTCGTCGCTCTCGAGCGGCGTTCAGCCACCGTCTCGTCCCTCGTCCGCGAGTCCTGAGGAGGACCCTGTGCGTACCCGCATCACCGCCATCGCCCTCATCCTGCTGACCCTTGTCGGCTGCTCGTCCGCCGCGTCGCCCGGCACGACGACCAGCACCGCCAGCGGGCCGGCCGGCACTGCCAGCACCGCACCGGCCGTCATCGGACTCACGTACATCCCCAACGTGCAGTTCAGCCCCTTCTACGTGGCGACGTCGTCGAAGCTCTACTCGACGCCCGTGACACTGCGCCACCACGGCACGTCCGAGGGCCTCTTCACCGCCATGACGACCGGTTCCGAGCAGTTCGTCGTCGCGGGCGGCGACGAGGTGCTCCAGGCGCGGGAGCAGGGCACGGACCTCGTCGCGGTGGCCTCGTACTACCGCTCGTACCCGGTCCGCGTCATCGTGCGGGGCGACTCGCCCATCTCCACGATCGCCGACCTCAAGGGCCACACGGTCGGCATCCCCGGCAAGTACGGGGAATCGTGGTTCGGCTTCCTCATGGCGCTCAAGGGGGCGGGCCTGTCCGTGAACGACGTCACCGTCCAGGAGATCGGGTACACCCAGCAGGCGGCCCTGGCGACGAAGAAGGTCGACGCGATCGTGGGGTTCGTGAACTCGGAGCCCATCCAGCTCCAGGCGGCCGGCATCGCGGCGAAGACCATCGACATCGGCAACGTGCCGCTCGTGAGCATCTGCCTCGTGACGACCCACGCGTACGCCACCGCGCACCCCGACGTCGTCAAGGCGGTCGTCAAGGGGACGGTCGCCGGCATGCAGAGCGTCGTCTCCGACCAGGACCAGGCGCTCCAGGCGAGCACCGCGTACGTCCCGGGACTCACCGATCCGGCCACTGCGAAGGGTGCGAAGGCTGTTCTCGCGGCCACCGCTCCCCTGTTCCAGAACGCGGACGGTACGGTCAGCGGGGCGCTGGACGCGAAGGCGTGGGACGCGATGTCCTCGGCGATGGTGGGGGCGGGACTGCTCAAGGCCCCGCAGGCCGCAGCGAGCGCCATGACCGACGAGTACATGTCGTAGCCATCGCTGCGCGACGGCCGCCCGTGCTGGGGCCGTGACGTCGGGAACCCGCTCGTACGCCCACCGGGGCTCGAACCCGGGACCCGCGACTTAAAAGGACGCTGCTCTAACCGACTGAGCTATAGGCGCACCAGCAGTGTAGTCATCCGCCACCCTCCGGATCATCCGCACTGGGCCCCTCGTCCGGTCGTGGGGGATGGGCCCCGTGGCACGCTGGACGACATGGAATGGCGGATGATCGTGGGGGCGGCCGCGCTGGGTGCGCTCGCGTTGACCCTGGCATTCCTCTCCGACCGTCGCGCTCGCCGGCGTCGCGACCAGGCGAGCCTTCCGCCGGACCGTGTCGTCCCTGGGTTCGTCAACGCGTCCGCCCCCATGTACCTCAGCGCTGAGGCGGCGAACACGCCACCCGCCGGCGCCCCCGACCAGTCGCTGGAGGCGGCGGAGCGGGAGAAGCTCACGGCCGGGCGGTCCACCCCGCAGCTGACCTCCGGCTGGGCGGACCCGCGTTTCGTCACCGACGACGAGTCGGGCTGGGCAGTGCTTCATGACCCGCTCGTCGTCGTCGTCGACGAGGTCGGGTCCGTGCGTGAGCTCCTTCCCCTCGTGGAGAAGGCGTCGGCCGCCGACCGCCCGCTCGTCGTGATCACCGGCGCGATCGACGCCGACACGCTCGACACGCTCGCTGTCAACGTCGTGCAGAGGAAGCGTCGCGCGCTCGTGGTGAAGCACCCGGCCGGGGACCTGCGCGCTGCGGCCCTCGACCTCGGCGTCGACGTCGTCGACCGGACGTCCCTCCAGGCCGGGTGGTGCCCGCCCTCGTCCTTCGAGCCCGTGACCGTCTGGGTCAGCTCGAAGTCCGGAAGCTGGTTCATGCGCTGACCGAAATGACACGTCTGTCATTCTTCGTCAAGTCTCGACCTTTCCTGTAGGCCACCGAAATGCCTTGTCGCGGCAGGGCTGAGCGTCATTTCTGGGTCACCCAGAGAATTACACCGATGTAATTCAGGCGTGCATTCATGAAGGTTTTCTTCATAAGTGGCCGGATATCTGAGAAGCGCTTATGGTCTCGGCTCAGTGAGACAGACGAGACACCCGTGTCGCATGTGACGCCTGTGACAGATGAGGCGCCGGCTGCCAGCCCACGAAGGAGGACTCTCGACGTGATCAGGGTGGTGCGCGGCGCACGCGCGGCAGGTGGTGCGGCCGCACTCGCACTGGGGCTGACGGGCATGGGACTGGTGGTCGGTCCGGCCGCCGTGGCGGACTCCGTGATGACCGCCACGACGACCGTGAACGTACGTGCCGGCGCGAGCACGGGAACCGCGGTCGTCGGGGTCCTCCCGGCCGGCACCTCCGTCACGGCCACCGGACCGTCGACGAACGGCTGGACGAAGATCACGTTCAACGGCCGCGCCGCCTACGTGTCCACGACCTACCTCAAGTCGGCCACGAGCACGACCACGACGACGCTGACCTCGGTGTCGAGCATGTCGGCGACGACCCTCGAGGCCGTCAACGTCCGTACCGGGCCCGACATCGCCTCGAGCGTGTGGACCGTCCTCCCCAAGGGACAGACCATCACCGTGACGGGCGTCACGCAGAACGGCTACCACCAGCTCACCGACGGCCACTGGGTCTCCAGCGCGTGGATCACCGTCGCGGCCACCCTGGCCATCCCGGTCGCCACGCCCACCCCCTCGCCGACCGCCGCCCCCACGACGGCCGCCCCGACGACGAGCCCTACGACGGCCGCGCCGACCAAGGCACCGACCACGACCACACCGGTGGTGCTGCCGCCGGTCACCGGTCAGGTACGGGCGACGACCGCGCTGATGATCCGTACCACCTCCGGCTCCGACTTCGTCAACCTCGGCGACGTCC
>DASSQF010000301.1:0-10377 GCA_035702685.1 Propionibacteriaceae bacterium | reverse complement strand
AGGCGGACACCGCCGCCTCCGACACGACGAGCAGCGACGCGGACCTCAGCCGCAGCGCCGTACGGTCCGAGCTCACGAACGCCGTCGCCGCGCAGCAGGAGTCCGCACGCGGCATCGCCCTGTCGAACACCGCCGCCCAGGTCACGGAGGCCGCCCAGACCTCAGCGGCAGACCAGCGCGCCGCTGCGCTGAGCTCCGCCAACACGGCCATCGCCACCGAGGCCCAGCGGGCCGCGGCGGCTGCTGCCCGGGCTGCAGCCGAGAAGAAGATCGGCACCCTCGTCACCACCAGCATGTCCGCCCAGGCAGCGGTCGACCCGTCGATCCTCGCCCTGCTGGCGACCGTCGACAACGCGCCCTGGGTCACGCCGATCGAGTCCGGCTCGTACACGCGAGGCGCGGTCTTCGGCGAGTACGGCGTGTGGTCCCGCTACCACACGGGCGTCGACCTCGTCGCGGGCTATGGCACCCCGATCCGCGCTGCCGGCTCCGGTGTGGTCGTGGCCTCGGACGGCGGCAGCTGGGCCGGCAACCACGTCGTCATCATGCACGCCGACGGCAGCCGCACCCTGTACGCGCACATGTCCGCCAAGGTGGTGCAGCCGGGCACCGTCGTGGAGGCCGGCGAGGTCATCGGCTACGTGGGCATGACGGGCCGCGCGTTCGGCTACCACCTGCACTTCGAGTACTACCCGGCGAGCGCCACGGTGGGCGACCCGTACACGGCCGCCGACCCGCTGCCGTACCTGCTCTCCCACGGCGTCACGATCTGACCGACGGGACGGTCCCGCTACTCTCGCTCCCGTGATCGGCACCGTTCTCGTCCTCGGCGGCGGCGGCTTCTCGACCCTGGACGCCGACTCGCCCATCGACGACCACATCCTCGGCCTCACCGGCGTGGAGCATCCCAAGGTGTGCTTCGTGCCGACCGCCAGCGGTGACGCCGACCCGTACATCGAGCGGTTCCTCGCCGCCTTCGACGGCCGGGCGGAGTCCTCTGTGCTCTCGCTGTTCTGCCACGACCCCTGGGGCTACCAGGACCCTTCCGCCCTGCTGGAGCAGGACGTCGTGTACGTGGGCGGCGGGTCGACGGCCAACCTTCTCGCCGTGTGGCGCCTGCACGGCCTCCCCGAGGTGCTGCGCGAGGCCGCGGCTCGAGGGACCGTGCTCGCCGGGATCAGCGCGGGGATGAACTGCTGGTTCGACGCGTCGTCGACCGACTCGTACGGGCCGCTCGCGCCCTTCGGCGACGGACTCGGCTTCCTCGCCGGCAGCAGCTGCCCCCACTACCTGGAGGAGCCTGAGCGTCGCGAGACGTACCTCGGCTGGGTCGGCTCCGGAGCCCTCCCGTCGGGCTACGCCGTGGACCAGCACACCGCTCTCGTGTTCAGCGACGGGGTCCTGGGCGACGCCGTCTCCGAACGGCCCGGCCACCCGGCGTACCGGGTCGAGCGGGTCGGCGACGATGTCGTCGAGACCGAGCTGGAGGTACGGCTGCTCGCCTGAGAGGCACGGGTCTCCCGCTGGCGGCTACAGCTTCTCGAGCGGTGCCACCTTGAGCGCGAGCCGTTTCACGCCGAAGGAGCCGAAGTCGACGTCGGCCTTCGCCGCTTCGCCGGCACCCGACACGGTCAGGACCGTGCCGAGGCCGAACGAGGTGTGGAGCACCTTGTCGCCCGGCGCGAGCGACGGGATCGCACGCGGCGCGGACGTGCGCGAGAAGCCGAGCTGCACACCGCCCCGCGACCCGCCTGCCGTGTAGCGGGTCTCTCCCCGGGAGCCCTGGGCCTGGTAGCCGCCCAGCGTGGGCCCGAGCCTGCGCCAGTCGAACAGGTGCGGCGGGATCTCGTCGAGGAACCTGCTGGGCGGGTTCGACTTCGGGCTGCCGAACGCGACCCGGACGAGTGACCTGGTCAGGTACAGGTTGCGGCGTGACCGGGTGATGCCGACGTACGCGAGGCGGCGCTCCTCCTCCAGCTCGGTCGGGTTGTCGAGGGCCCGCTGGTGGGGGAAGACCCCGTCCTCCATCCCGGTCAGGAACACCGTGTCGAACTCCAGCCCCTTGGCCGTGTGGAGGGTCATCAGCGTGACGACTCCGCTGCCCTCGTCGGGGATCTGGTCGGAGTCGGCGACGAGTGCGATGCGCTCGAGGAAGGCCGGCAGGGAGTCGTCCGGCTCAGGAGCGCCGACGAGCTCCTCCCCCTGCTCGTCGCCGACGGTCACGTCGACGGCATTGGCCGAGGCGACGAACTCCGCGGCGACGTTGACGAGCTCGTTGAGGTTCTCGATCCGCGTCGCGTCCTGCGGGTCCGGGGACCCGGCGAGCGCGTCGATGATGCCGGAGTCGAACAGGATGCTCTTGAGCACCTCGTCGGCCGGGGCCCCCTTGGCGACGAGGTCGCGGTGGCGCGCCATCATCGTCGCGAACGCGGTGAGCTGCGTGACGGCGCGCGTCTGGAGCCCGTTGATCTCGGCAGCGCGGTCGAGCGCCTCACCGAACGGGATCCGGTGGGCGATGGCGAACTCCTCGACGGCCGCCTCCGTCGTGTCGCCGATCCCTCGCTTCGGCTCGTTGAGGATGCGCCGTACGGACACGTCGTCCGCCTGGTTCGCTATCGACCTCAGGTAGGCGATGGCGTCGCGGATCTCCTTGCGCTCGTAGAAGCGCACGCCACCGACGACCCGGTAGGGCAGCCCGACGCGGATGAAGACCTCCTCGAACGACCTGGACTGGGCGTTCGTGCGGTAGAAGACGGCCGTCTCCCCGTACGTGGCGGCGCCGGCGTCCGAGAGCCGGTCGATCTCCGACGCCACGAACTGGGCCTCCGCCTGGTCCGTGTCCGCGACGTAGCCGACGAGCAGCGGCCCGTCCCCTGCCTCCGACCAGAGGCGCTTCTCCGGACGGTTGGGGTTGCGGGAGATGACGGCGTTGGCGGCGTTGAGCACGTTGCCCGTCGAGCGGTAGTTCTGCTCGAGCAGGATCGTGCGGGCTCCGGGGAAGTCCTTCGAGAAGTCGAGGATGTTGCGGATCGTCGCGCCACGGAACGCGTAGATGGACTGGTCGGAGTCGCCGACGACCATGAGCTCCGCGGGCTCCACGCTCACGCCCGCCCCCTCGTCGTCGAGGTGGCCGCAGAGCTCCCGGACGAGCACGTACTGCGCGTGGTTCGTGTCCTGGTACTCGTCGACGAGCACGTGGCGGAAGCGTCGCCGGTAGTCCTCCCGGATCTGCGGGAACGCCTGGAAGAGGTTGACGGTCGTCATGATGAGGTCGTCGAAGTCGAGGGCCTGCGCCGCGGCAAGGCGGCGCTGGTACGTGCCGTACGCCTGCGCGTACGTCTCCTGCACCGGTCCGACCGCGTTCTTCATGGCCGTCTCGTGGTCGACGAGGTCGTTCTTCTGGTCGGACACCCAGTTCAGCAGCGCCCGCGGCGGGTACCGCTTCGGGTCGATGTTCAGCTCGTTGGCGACCATGGTCATCAGTCGCTTCGAGTCGGTGTCGTCGTAGATCGAGAAGGTGCGCCGCAGGCCGAAGTGCTCGATCTCCTGCCGCAGGATCCGTACGCACGCCGAGTGGAACGTCGACACCCACATGAGCCGCGCACGACCTCCGACGAGCTCGGCGACACGCGAGCGCATCTCCGCCGCGGCCTTGTTCGTGAAGGTGATCGCGAGGATCGAGCCTGGGTGCACGTGGCGCTCGGACACGAGGTGGGCGATGCGGCGGGTCAGCACCCGCGTCTTGCCCGAGCCGGCGCCGGCCACGACGAGGACGGGTGACCCGGCGTGCAGGACAGCCTCCCGCTGGGGAGCGTTGAGGCCCTTGAGCAGGTCGATCTTGCGATGCGCCGTGCGCTCCGGCCGCGGAGCCGCATCCGGCTGTACGGACGGGGTCGGGGCCTGCGGCGCCTCGGGGGCTGCGTCGAAGCTGAACAGGTCGGGGAACAGTGAGTCGGTCATCGCGCCACGTACTCTACGTGCGCCCTGTGACGCCCCGGTCGCTCGACCGGACCCGGCGCGCGGCCGGGCTCGAAGCCCGTCCGCCGGACGCCGCTACGCTGTCGGCATGGGCGGACGGGGACGGCTCGGCAGGCTTGCCGTCGGGCTCGCAACCCTCGCCTTCGGTGTCGAGGCGGCCGTCGTCAGCGGGATCGTCGCGGCACGGTACAGCGGCCGCAAGCACCGGCCCGCCGCCACGTTCCCTGTCCTGCCGCCCGTCGAGACGGACGCGGCCGGTGCCGAGATCACGGTCTACACGTACGGCAAGGACCTGTACCGGGACATGCTGTCCGCGATCGCGGACGCGCGCGAGGTCATCTACTTCGAGACGTTCATCTGGAAGGGCGACGAGGTCGGGCAGGCCTTCAAGGACGCGCTGATCGCGGCTGCGGACCGCGGCGTGAAGGTGTACGTGACGTTCGACACTTTCGCGAACCTCGTGGTCCGACCCTCGTTCTTCTCGTTCCCGCCGTCCGTGGTCGTGCGGCGGCACCCGATGCTCGGCGGCGGCGGCCTCCACGTCTTCGACCCCCGCAACTCCGGCCGCGACCATCGCAAGATCCTCGTCGTCGACCACGAGGTGGGGTTCGTCGGCGGCTACAACATCGGCGCGCTGTACGAGCGGTACTGGCGGGACACGCACGTACGGCTCCGCGGCCCGGTCGTCGCCGACCTCGACTTCGCGTTCGTCGACCACTGGAACTCGGGCCCGGGCGGGTACCGCCCCCGGCTCCCCGCCCAGCCGCGCGAGTGGGACCCGCGGATCAGGATCCACCGCAACCTGCCTCGGTACATGGTCTACCCGATCCGCAACATGTACCTCGAGGCCATCGAGCGCGCGACGAGCCGGATCCTCATGACCCACGCGTACTTCATCCCGGACCCCGACCTGGCCCGGTCGCTGCTCAGCGCCGCGGAGCGGGGGGTGGAGGTCTCGATCATCGTCCCGGACGAGTCGAACCATGCGCTGGCCGACTGGATGAGCCGCGGCTGCTACGACGACCTGCTCGCCGGCGGCGTGCGGCTGTACCTCTACCAGAACGCGATGATCCACTCGAAGACGGCGACCATCGACGGTGTCTGGTCCACGGTCGGCACCGCGAACCTCGACCGGCTGAGCCTCGCCGGCAACTACGAGGTCAACGTGGAGATGCTGTCCGCCGACGTCGCCGAGACGCTGGAGCAGGTCTTCGCGAACGACCTGCAGAACTGCGTCGAGCTGACCCTGGACCAGTGGCGCCGGCGGTCCGTGACCACCCGGCTCACGGAGCGGGCGATCGCCCCGTTCCGCCCCCTCGTCTGAGCCTTCGGTCATCGCACACGGCCGAGCCTGACCCTGCTTGACTGTTCCCGTGCCCCCCACCCGCAACCTGCTCCTGAGCAGCCTGTTCCACCTGCGCGGGAACTCGCGCGCCTGCGTCTACACGGAGCCGATGTGGGGGCTGTCCATGATGCTCGTCCTCCCGTACGCGTCGGTCTTCATGCTGGCGCTCGGCCTCTCGGACGTGCAGATCGGCCTCCTCGCGACGGTCTCGACGCTGTCCCAGGTCGCGTTCAGCCTGGTCAGCGGGGCAGTCACCGACAAGCTGGGCCGCCGGGCGGTCACGGCCTGGGCCGACGTGCTGGCCTGGTCGATCCCCTGCGTGGTGTGGGCCGTCGCCCAGGACTTCTGGGCGTTCCTCCTCGCCTCCGTCGTGAACGGCGCCTTCCAGCTCGCGAGCACGGCCTGGGACTGCCTGCTCGTCGAGGACCTGGACCGCTCGCTCATCACGAGGGTCTACTCGCTCATCAAGGTGGCCGGCGAGTTCTCCGCCCTCTTCGCCCCCATCGCGGCCGTCCTCGTGTCGCGGTTCGGCCTCGTGCCGGCGGTTCGGATCCTCTACGTGAACGCCTTCGTCATCTTCACGGCCAAGATCGTCGTCCTGTACCGGACGACGACGGAGACCCGCATGGGACGGATCCGGCGGGAGCAGACCCATGGCGTGAGCGTGTGGACCCTGCTCGCCGAGTACCGGGCCGTCCTCGGCCTGTTCCTCCGGTCCAAGGGGACCGTCCTCTCACTGGTCATCACGGCGATCGTCGGCGCGGTCATGCTCGTGAACACCACGTTCTGGCAGCTCGTCATCAACCAGCGGCTGGGCGTGCCGGATCCCCTGCTGCCCTTCTTCCCGATGGTCCGCTCGATCCTCGCCGTGGTCTTCTTCTTCGGCGTGATCCCCCGCCTCACCCATGCGGTGGACCTCAAGCGGCCGACCCTGTGGGGGTTCGTGAGCTACCTGGGCGGCCAGGTCCTGCTCGTGCTCGTACCCGCGACGACGACGGCCGGGCCCACCACGTACGTGCTGCTCGGACTGTGCCTCCTCCTCGACGCCTTCGGGGCGGGAATCCTCTCCATGCTGTCCTGGTCGCTGTTCGCGCTCCACGTCGACCAGGCGGAGCGGTCCCGGGTCATGGCGTTGCAGCGGACCGCCGTCCTGCTCCTCACCGCACCCTTCGGCTGGATCTCCGGGTGGCTCTCGGGCCTCGACCGGACCTGGCCGTTCCTGCTCACCTCCGCCCTCCTGGTCGTCGGGATCGTCGTGACGGCACGCACGTGGGTCACGACGCACACCGAGGCCGTGACGGCTGGAGCATCCTGAGAAACAAAGCAGGGTTGGACTCTTCGCCGACGGGGTATACAGGATGTATGGGCATACTCGGATGGATTGTGTTGGGGCTTATCGCCGGAGCTATCGCGAAGGCGATCCTGCCTGGTAGGCAAGGGGGCGGCTGGATCGTCACCCTCCTTCTCGGTGTCGTGGGCGCTCTTCTCGGAGGCTTCCTCGGAGGGCTGATCTTCGGGGTGAACCTGGGCGGCTTCTTCGATATCCGCACCTGGCTGCTGGCCATCGCGGGAAGCATCATCGTCCTGTTGATCTGGGGTCTCGTGACCCGCGGACGTCATCGCACGGTGTAACCCATCCACGGGACGTGCGCCGCACGCCCCCACCTGACAGCCGGTCCCCACGGCACGGTGCCCCGCAGGCGCCGTGGTGTGGGGACCGGTTCCATGTGTGGGGACTGGTTCTCTGTCTACGGACCGGTGGTTCTCGACGGGTGTACGGACAGGTGGTTCTCGACGGGCCCGGGCCTCACGCGCCTCAGACCAGGCGGCGGTCAGTCGCCCAGCGGGTGAGCTGGTGGCGGTTCGACAGCTGGAGCTTCCGCAGGACGCTGGAGACGTGGGTCTCGACGGTCTTGATGGAGATGAACAGCTCGCGGGCGATCTCCTTGTACGCGTAGCCGCGGGCGATGAGCCGCAGCACCTCGCGCTCCCGCTGGCTGAGGCGGTCGAGGTCCTCGTCCACGGCGGAGATGTCGATGGACCCCGAGAAGGCGTCGAGGACGAAGCCGGCCAGCCTCGGGGAGAAGACCGCGTCGCCCTCCGCGACCCTGCGGACGGCGTCGACGAGCTCCAGGCCGTTGATCGACTTGGTCACGTACCCGCGTGCTCCGGCACGGATGACGCCGATGACGTCCTCGGCGGCGTCCGAGACGGACAGCGCGAGGAACTTGATGTCCGGGTTCTTCTCGTGGACCCGCTTGATGACCTCGATACCCCCGCCTCCCGGCAGGTGCACGTCGAGCAGCACGACGTCCGGCGTCGTCTCCAGCACGGCGGCCACGGCCGAGTCCACATCCGCGCCCTCGCCGACGATGCTCACCAGCGGGCCGATCTCGTGCTTCACGCCGGCACGGAACATCGCGTGGTCGTCGACGATGACGACCCGGTGACGTGTCGGACGCTGTGCGGTGCTGTCGGTCATGCTCACTCCAGTTCCATCCGAAGCCAGACCTCGGTGCCTTCTCCCGGGGCCGACCTGATCCTCGCCGTACCGTCATGGCGGGCCATGCGGTCGACGATCGAACCACGGACCCCCATCCTGTCATCCGAGACCGAGCCGACCTCGAAGCCCTGTCCCCGGTCGCGAACGTACACCTCGGCCACGTCCTCGCCGATCTCCGCGTACACGTCGACCCGGTCCGCGCCCGAGTGCTTCGCCGCGTTGAGCATGGCCTCGCGGCTCGCTCGGACGAGCGCGTCCATGCGCACGTCCATGTCGTGGTCGCCGACCACGACAAGGTCGACGCTCACCCCCTGGTCGTCCTCGACCTCGGCTGCTGCCGTCTCGAGGGCCAGCTTGAGCGTGTCGGCCTTGCGGGTCTCCCCGTACAGCCACTGCCTCAGCTCACGTTCCTGCTTGCGGGCCAGCGCGGCCACCGCCTTGGGGTCGTCGGCCTGACGCTGGATGAGCGCGAGCGTCTGGAGGACCGAGTCGTGCAGGTGGGACGCGACGTCCGCGCGGGCGTTGGCGAGAAGCTCCTGCTCGCGCGCCGCGGTGAGGGCTGTACGGGTGCGGAACGCCCACGGCGCGGCCACCGCCAGCAGCACGACGAACAGCAGGACGCCGACCCACTGGGCTGCGGTGAGCTGCTGCACCCCGAAGCCTCGCGCCACGGTGAGCACGATCCCCCCGGCGATGAGGGCGATGCCCAGCAGCGCCTGCAGGACGCCACGCATCCTGCGCCGCCTGCCGATCCGCGGGACGAGCCCGTCCGCCTGCCTCCAGACGAGCGCGACTCCGACGGCGAACACGACCATGGGCCAGAACGGGACGACCTGGAGGCTCGGCACCAGGAACTGGACGAGGAGCGCGACGCCGACACCGAGGAGGAGGAGCGCGAACCGCTCGCCGATGTCGGCGGAACGCAGCTGCGACTCGCTCCGCATGCCCGTGCGGGTCGCGGCGTCGATGCCGGGCGCCGACGGGTTCCGGTCGATGGGCATCGCGAGCCACAGCACGGCGTACATGACCGCTCCGAGGAGCTCCACGCCGGCCAGGGCGACGACGATGGCCCGGATCAGGAGCACGGGCCAGCCGAGGTGTGCGGCGAGCCCCGTACAGACCCCGCCGAGCCACGCCCCCGATGCGATGCGGGTGGCCTTGAGCGGGCGGGACGGCTCCGGGGTCGACGTCGAGGCCGTCGCGGCAGCCTCGGCGTCGAGCTGCGCGGCGATCTCGGCGAGCGAGGGCCGCGGGACGGACGGGTCCGGCCCGGCTCCAGGGGCATCCGAATCAGGCATCAGGAGAAGCCTCACACGTCCGGCCCGGCGCTGCCCAACCGGAGGCGGTCAACTCGGGGGTGAACAGGTGGGCACCCCTATGGGTCGGCTGTGGGGCGGTTGGCAGGATGGGCACGTGGCGACGACGGATCTCCTGCGACGCAGCGACGACGGCGCTGTCGTCGCTGGGGTGTGCGCCGGTATCGCCCAGCACTACCGCATCGATCCTCTCCTCGTCCGGGTCGCCGCCGTCCTCATCGCCCTCAGCTCCGGGCTGGGGATCGTGCTGTACGCGGCGGCCTGGCTTCTCCTGCCCCGTGGCGCCGACGCACCCGCGCTCGTCCGGGTGTTCCCGCCCGTGGCGCGGGTCCGCAGCCGCACGTGGACCGTGCTCGTCTGCGCCGCGGCCCTCGTCGTGCTCCTGCTCGTGGGCTTCGCCTTCTCCGCGAGCCTGCTTCCGACGATGGTGGTGCTCGGCATCCTCTACGCCGCCCAGCTGAGGCCGGGCACCAAGCCCGGCGGTACGCCCGTCGACGCCCGGGCGCCCGGTACGTCCCCTGCCCCCGCCGCCTGGCCCCTGCTCGCCTCGCCTCCGGGAGAGCTCCTCGTCACGACGCCCGCAGGGCCGTGGAAGCCGACGAACCGCTGGGGCCAGCCGCTCGCGGCCGAGGAGTGCGCGGCGTTCTACGCCGTCCCCGACCCGGTCGGGCTGTACGGACGGACCGCCTCCACCGGGCTCGTACGTCGCTCCCGCCTCGTCGCGCTGGTCGCGGGGCTGACGGTCGCTGCCGTGTTCGCCATGCTGTCCCTGCTCGGCGCCTTCGTCCTCGTCCCGCCCGTGACGTACCTCGCCGTCGGTCTCATCGGGGTCGGGGCGGCGCTCATCGTGGGCGCCTTCGTGGGACGGCCGACCGGTTTCCTCGTGCTCGCCGTCGCGCTCGTCCTGCTCGCGGCGGTCGGCGCCACCCTGTGGGCCGGGGCGGCCCGGCGACGTGCCTGAGGCCTGAGGCTCAGGCCGACCGCTTGCGCGGGGCGCGCTTCCGGGTCGTCTCGGTGTCGTGGCGCACGATCGTCGGGTTGACGTTCTTCAGGACGACGTCGCGGGTGACGAGCACCTTGGCGATCTCGTCGTCGCTCGGGACGTCGAACATCACCGGGAGGAGGACCTCCTCCATGATGGCGCGCAGCCCACGCGCCCCCGTGCCCCGGGCCAGCGCCTGGTCGGCGACCGCCTCGACGGCGTCCTCGCTGAACTCCAGGACCACGCCGTCGAT
>DASSQF010000300.1:0-8203 GCA_035702685.1 Propionibacteriaceae bacterium | reverse complement strand
CGACGACGACGCGCTTGGCCAGCCCTGGTGGGACGGCCGAGGACGCAGCCTTCAGCCGCACAGTGACCGACTGGCCGGGCAGGAGGCCCGCGCTCACGGGCACCGGGAACAGGGACGGGTCGCGACCGTCGAGCGTCAGCGCGCCGTAGTCCTTCTGCTTGTCCCAGGCGATCCCCGTGATCCGCACGTCGTTCACAGGTCCGCTCCCCGTGTTCGTCACGGTGAGGTCCCAGCCGGTGACGAGGCCCTCGGTCTGCACCATGGCGACCGAAGCGGAGAGTCCGCCTCCTCCGGGAGCGCTCCTCTCGTCGGCTTCGAGGACCAGGGTGTCCCAGCCCATCCCGTTGCCTCCCGGGACGCCTGGCCCCCGCGTGAGGGTGATGGTGTTCTCCCCGACCGCAAGGAGCGAGGCCGGGAACGTGAGAACCGCCTTGCGGAAGTACCCGCTCCTGTCGGCCTGGCGCCCGATCGTCGAGTCGTTGTTCGCCGGGAGGCTGCCCGTCACGGGCTGGCCGTTGACGAGGACCGTCGGACGCGACCCGGCCTGGAGAGAGCTCGACACCGTGAGGTAGCCCGTGCCGGTCATCGGGCGCAGCACGGGGAACCTGATCGTCCACGTGCCGCCCTGGGTCTGCGCGTAGTACCAGTCCGTCGGCTCCCAGCTCGACCCGATCGTGAAGTCGAGGGTGCCCGGGATGAGCGAGGGCTTCTCGTATGCGCGCGGCGCGGCCTTCACGGGGGAGAGCGTCGCGAGCGCGAACTCGCCGCCGGTTCGGTCGGAGCGCCCGATCTGCCACAGGAAGGTCGTGCGCTGGGTCGGCGTCCACGTGATCGTCCCGAGGTCCTGGGTCGCACCACCGACCGTGACGCCCGTCCGCTTGTACTGGTCGGTGACGGAGCCGTCGGCGGCGAACACGTACAGCGTGTACGTGCCGGGCGTCGACGTGCCGGGAACCCACGCGGGCGGGATGCCGGGCAGGCTGAACCGTCCCCCGGCGTCCGTCCGTACGAAGTAGGTCGGTTCGTGGATCGTGTACACGTCGGTGACGTCCTGCGTCGACAGGAGCACCCAGAAGTTGCCGGCGGGCCTGCCGTCGGTGAGCTGGAGCCGTCCCGTGACCGTCGTGCGCTGCGCCGGGGCGGGGTAGAGGGAGTCGGCGACCCACGAGGCGCCCGCCCTGTTCTCGGCGATCTCCGCACGGGCTATCTGGTTGGCCTGGGCGATCATCGCGTCGGGCTGCGCGGGGTCTCCCACGGTGAAGAAGGTGTACCACGGCCCGTACAGGCGCCTGTAGCCGGCGCTCAGCGGGTAGCTGGGCAGCCCGTAGTGGTTGGCCCCGAAGTAGTTGAGGATCAGGGCGTCCTGATGGATCGCGAGGTCCTGGTGCTGGGGGCCCACCCCGTAGAACGCGGCGAGGGTCTGGTCGGTCACGCCCCCGAGCGGCGTGAACCACGCGCCGATGCCGTGCCCGAAGTGCCCGAACATCGGGAACTCGTGGTGGTAGAGGCTCCAGTTGTACTTGGAGTAGACGGTCCCCGGAGGCAGGTGTCCGGAGTTGCTGTCGGGGGAGGGAAGGTTCGGGTTGTTCACCCCGTCGACGCGCCAGGTCTCGT
The DNA here is from genome assembly GCA_035702685.1 of Propionibacteriaceae bacterium. Lineage (GTDB taxonomy): Bacteria > Actinomycetota > Actinomycetes > Propionibacteriales > Propionibacteriaceae > Fen-668. The sequence continues at coordinate 6,589 of DASSQF010000300.1, read as the reverse complement.
CGCCGACGCGCTCCTGGGTGGCCAGGTACGCGTAGGTCGGCTGCTGGCCGACGCCCCGCTCACCGTTGTAGCAGTGGTCGAGGATGCTCCGGTCGAAGCGGGCGTTCATGCGCACCTCGTTGATCGAGGTGGCGATCGCCGCGGTGACGATGTCGTACGCGTACAGGCCCGGCCGTCCGCGCCGCATGATGAGGTGGTGCTCGTGGTGGAGCTTCGGGCTCGTAGTGTCCACGAAGGCCACCTCGACGAGATCCGGGGTCGAGCGCAGGACTTGCAGCTGCGTGCAGACGAGCCGCGTCTTGCCGCCTCCCTCGTCGACGTAGAACGAGTGCTGGCGGTCGGGGTCGCGGGGGTCGACCCCGTTGAGGTTGTGGCCGATCTCCCGCCCGGCGACCAGGACGGACGTGGCCGAGATCGACGTGTCGCTCCATCCGGTCACGATGCCGGCGACCGCGTCGTCACGGCCGAACGTGATCCTGACGAGGCCGTTGTCGAGGACGATGTGGTCGACCTGGGACGGGAAGCTGTAGGTGCCGACGGCGAGCGGGCTGCCATCGACGGTCACGGAGACGGCGGGGGCGGTCGACGGGGGCGCTGCGACGGCGAGCTCGGGGGCGACGACGGATGCGACGGCGGCGGCGCCTGCCGCGCCGAGGACCGTACGGCGACTGACGGGTGGGATGGCGGCGGTAGGTGGCATGGTTGCTCCTCCGTTGGGGTAGCCACTGAATCGACTCAGAAGCCGATGTCTCGGACCATAACCCGCCCTCGAGGGACCCGGCAAGGGCTTTCCCGCATCAGTTCCACTCCTGGGGACAGGCCCTCACCGGCTCCTCACCGCGGCTGGCCGGCAGCAGATGACCTAGTCGAGATCGAAACGTGCGACGACGGAGAAGTCGTCGTCCCCGTGACCGGTCTGCTGCGCGACGAGCAGCGCCTGAGCGGCAGCGGTGAGCGCCGGAAGGGGTGCGGTGGCGGTCCGGAGCATCAGTCCGGTGTCCTTGAGCAGCAGGTCGGCGGAGAACTGGGTGTTGCTGAAGTCGCCCGTCCGGAGGTTGTCGCCCTTCATGGCGGCGATCATCCCCAGGCCGGTCCCGTTGAGCGTCGTGAGGACCTGCTCCACGTCGAGCCCGCCCGCCTTCCCGAGCCGTACGGCTTCGACGAGACCCTGGTACGAGACGGCCAGGGCGAGGTTCGCCACGAGCTTGCCGGTCGCGGCAGCAGCGGCGGTCGGCACGACCTGGAGGCGCTGGGGGTCGGCCCACAGCGACACGTACGGCACGACGCGCTCGGCGTCCGGTCCGCCGACGAGGACCCCGAGCGCCTTCTTCGCCGCCGGCCCCAGCGACCCGATGACCGGCGAGTGGATGTAGCTGACGCCTTTCGTCGCCGCCCACGTCGCGAACTCGTCCGCGTCAGCCGGGGCGACGGTGGTGATGTCGACCCAGGCGGTTCCCTGGGCGAGATCCAGAGCCTCGAGCACGACCTCACGCACGGCCGGCGGTCCGAACAGCGCCGTGAAGACCACGCGGGCGCCGTCGACGGCCTGCTGCGCCGTGGCGGCAGCGGCAGCCCCACGGGAGACCAGGTCCGCCTCGGCTCCCTTGGAGCGGTTCCAGACCGCGACATCGTGGCCGGCGTCCAGGAGGTGGCCGGCGAGGATCTGGCCCATCCGTCCCAGCCCGAGGAAGGCGACCCGCTCGCGACTCTCGTCCGCACCCATGACGTCGTTCCTCTCCTCGACCTTCGCGTGGCACCCGTTCTACCGCGGCTCGTGACCAACGGCAAAGCCGCGCACCCTCCCGCACGACGGGCTCCTCGCCCCGCCAGGGCAGGGCCGCTCGCGGGGCGTCCCGCCCTCGCCTGTAGATTCTCGCGGCGTGAGCGCCCGCAGCCGCCCTGGACCCGGGCAAGGAGCCGGCGGGCTTCGCGGAGCTGCGGAGCCGTCCGACTCGGTGGGCCCGGTGAGGCGCGTGTGGCGGGTGTCACAGGTGATCCTTCTCGGCGTACTCGCCGTGGCGGTCGCGGCCACGGCAGTGTGGGGGCCGCACATCGTCTCTCAGTGGCAGTGCCGGGCCAAGGACGCCTCGGCAGTCGTCCCGACAGGTCGCGTGCTGTTCGGCGTGAACCTCGACTGGGCCTCCGAGAGCCTGGAGCAGTACTCGCAGGGTCTCGGACACGCGCCCGCGGTCGCAGCACAGTTCGTGAACCTGCCGTACACGGCCCAGGAATGGGGATGGGTCACGGACGCGGCGAGCCAGGTCAAGCAGGCCGGCGCTGTCCTTCTGCTGACGCTCGAGCCGAACCAGGGCCTGGATGCCGTCACCGGGCCGGTCACCGACCAGCTGGCAGCCGACGTCAGGCGGATCAACGACCACGGAACACCGGTCGTCCTGAGGTTCGCCCACGAGATGAACGGGTCCTGGTACGCCTGGGGCCAGCGACCCGGTCCGTACGTCGCTGCCTTCCGGCAGGTCGCCGCGGCCGTGCATCGCGAGGCACCGGGGACGGCGATGATGTGGGCGCCGAACTACGGCGGCGGCTACCCGTTCTCGGGAGGCCGGTACGCAGCGGCTCCGGGCACCAGTGACTTCGCACGCCTCGACACGAACGCCGATGGGTCGCTGGACATGTCCGATGACCCGTACCTGCCGTACTACCCCGGCGACGACGCGGTCGACTGGGTGGGGATGTCGTTGTACCACTGGGGGAACGACTACCCGTGGGGCACCAACGACGTCCCCGAGGAGGGCAAGATCGCCGGCATGCTGACCGGAACCTACTCGGGATCGGTGGGGGACGAACGCGCTCTGCCGGACTTCTACCAGGTCTTCGGCGCCGACCACCGCCGACCCGTCGCCATCACCGAGACCGCGGCGTTCTTCGCTCCGGGCCGGCCCGGTGGGGACGAGCTGGCGGTCAAGCAGGCGTGGTGGCGGCAGGTGTTCTCCCCGGCGCTCCACGACCGCTTCCCGATGCTCACGATGGTCAACTGGTTCGAGTGGAAGAAGGACGAGACGGAGGTGGGGACCGTTGTCGACTGGCGCGCCCTTGCAGACAGCCGGACCCGTGCGGCGTTCGTCGCCGACCTGCCGTCATGGTTCACGTACGGCGGGCGGCCCGTCTGCACGTGGGGGGTCCGCTGAGCGCACCTCGCCGACGACCGACGCCGATGAGTGCCAGGCTGATCCCGTCGAACCGGTCATCGGCCGTCTCCCACGAAAGGCACACCGTGAGCAGCGAAGTCCCTCGTCCCTCCGTCATGTTCGTCTGCGTGCACAACGCCGGCCGCTCGCAGATGGCCGCCGCCTATGCCACGTACCTGTCCGGTGGTGCGGTCGAGGTCCGGTCCGCCGGCTCTGCGCCCGCTGACACCATCAACCCGGCCGTGCGCGACGCCATGCTCGAGGAGGGGATCGACATCTCGGCTGAGAAGCCCAAGATCCTCACCCCGGAGGCCGTCGAGGCGTCCGACGTCGTGGTCACGATGGGCTGCGGCGACACGTGCCCGTACTTCCCGGGCAAGCGGTACCTCGACTGGGTTCTCGACGACCCCGCGGGCCAGGGCGTCGATGCGGTCCGGCCGATCCGCGACGAGATCAAGCGCCGCGTCCTCGGGCTTCTCGGGGAGCTCGACGTCGCGCCCGTCGGCGTCGCGTGAAGCCAGTCGCCCAACGGACTGCCGGGGGCAGCTGAACGGTCTCGACGACCGGCCTGGGTGCGTGCCATCGCGCTGGCGAACCCTCTGGGTACGAGGTCTCGGCGCTGCGGTCGCTCATGCTCGGCCCCCCCACCAACCTCGCCGTCGACTTCGGCGTGCTCGGTGGGGCGGCGGTCGTGGGAATCACCGTGGCGGGGAGCCTCGTCGGACGACGCTCGAGATAGGTACGAAGGAGGAAGGCTCCGGCTCTGCGGAGGCATTCGCGGTGGCGAGCAGGGAGGCCGCGGCCAGCAGCCCGGCGCGGACGACCAGATCGGCAGGTACGGCCTCGTAGTCGACGCCATCCACCGTGACCGTACGGCAGTCGTGGGGGCCGCACACGTCACAGCAGACGCTCTGCCCTGTGCCGCCGCCCAGCCAGTCCTCGACCGACCGACCGTCGAGGAGGATGCGGTTGGACTCCAGAGGCGCCTGCTCGAACTCGTCCGTGCTGATCGCCGTCTCCTCGAGACGTACCGAGATGCCCAGCGGCGCGAACGACGCCGTGAGGGCCGCGACTGCCCTGTGCAGCTCCTCGCCGGTCTCGCCGCAGCGTGGGCACGTCTCGCCTCCGTCGACGAGGCGCTGCCAGCGAACCGTGAGCTCCTTCATGGGTGGGCCACCTCCCTGGGATGGGCCGCACGCCCAACGTGCGCGTCTCGAGGGTGCGACGCCGTGGCGTACGTGCGTCTCACCCGACGCTCAGCGGCGCGCGAGAAGCTCGGCGATCTCGGCGGGCCGGGCGACGCGCCCGGAGAGCACCACCTCGTCGTCGACGACGAGTCCGGGCGTGCGCATGATCCCGTACGAGGCGATGTCGGAGTAGTCGGTCACCTTCTCGAACGTCGCGTCGACGCCGAGCGCGGTCAGAGCCGCGCGCGTGTTCTTCTCCAGGTTGACGCAGTTGGGGCAGCCGGAGCCGAGGATCTTGACGTGCATGGGTCTCTCCTTGTCAGGTGGGTAGAACAGCGTTGAACAGGTAGCCGACGCCGATGATCCCGGCGGCGGTGACGGAGACGAACGTGGCGATGAGGCGAGGCTTGAGGACCCGGCGGAGCAGGATCATCTCGGGCAGGCTGAGGGCGACGGTGGCCATCATGAAGGCCAGCAGGGTGCCCATCGGAAGACCCTTGTCGTGGAGAGCCTCGACCAGCGGCAGGATTCCTGCCGCGTTGGAGTAGAGGGGGATGCCGACGACGACGGCGATGAGGACACCGAAGGGGTTGTCCGCGCCGGCATAACGGGCGAAGAAGTCCTGGGGCGCCCAGCCGTGGATCACGGCGCCGACGCCGATTCCCACGAGGAGGTAGGGCCAGATCTTCCGCAGGATGGTGCCGACCTCCTCGACCCCCATCCGTACCCGGTCCTGCCAGCTCAGCCCGGCGCTCGGGTCCACGGCCTGCCCGCGCAGACGGGTCTCGAACACGAAGGGCTCCACCCAGCGCTCCAGCCGGAACCGGCCGATGACCCAGCCCGCGACGACGGCGATGACCAGGCCTGCGCCGATGTACAGCGCCGTCGGCCCGGGTCCGAACAGCCCCAGCAGGAGGGCGATGGCGACCTCGTTGACGAGAGGACTGGCGATGAGGAAGCTCATCGTGACGCCCAGAGGGACGCCCGATGCGACGAACCCGATGAAGGCCGGGACAGCGCTGCACGAGCAGAAGGGGGTCACCACGCCGAGGGAGGCGGCCAGCACGTTGCCGACGCCTTCGCGTCTGCCGCCGAGCAGCGCGCGGGTCCGCTCCACGCTCATGAACGAGCGGAGGACCGTGACCACGAAGATGATCCCGGTCAGGAGAAGCGAGATCTTGACCGTGTCGTAGAAGAAGAAGAGCACCCCGGAGCCGAGACGTGAGCTGAGGTCGAGACGTGCGACGTCTCGGACCAGCCAGGTCCAGAACGGCTCGTTCACCCTGTACAGGGCGACCCAGCACATGGCGGCCGCCGTCACCCCTCCCCACAAGCGCAGCGCCGGAGGGGTCGACCGGGCGACGTTCACCGACACGTCGCACACCTCTCTCCGCCGGTGAGGGTGCCCGGCAGGGCGGCGTGCAGTCGTTCGAGGGCGTCGTCGGCGAGCGTGTAGTCGACCCAGCGGCCCCGCTTCGCTGTGGTGACCAGCTTCGCCTCGCGGAGCATCCGGAGGTGGTAGCTGAGCAGGTTGGCCGGGATGGGTGGGTCCAGCTGCAGCTCGCACACGCAGCTGGTCCCCGTGGTCGCGAGCCGGTTGAGGAGCGTGAGTCGTACGGGATCAGCGGCGACGGCCAGGAGAGCAGCCGCCTCTGTTGACGGTTCAAGCGTGGTTGCCTCAATCACAGTTGAAGCGTAGACCTGGCTTCCCGCCTTGGTGGCGGAGGGGTCGACAAAATGTCGCCGTCGCGAGCATCCGGCGCGGCCATCCCCTCTCGGGATCGATGCAGACTGGGAGCATGCCGGTGCCGGACGCCACGCTCTCCGCCCTCCGATGGGTGAGGGACGACTATCGCGACCTGGTCGCATCAGCGACGCAGAGCGGCCTGAGGGCCGGCACCGCCGGTACGCGGTGGACCAACCGTGAGCTCCTGTTCCACATGTGGTTCGGGCAGCGCATCGCCCGCGTCTTCATCCCTCTGCTCGGGCTGTTCGGACGACTCCCGCGGCCGGCGTCCGCCGCGTACTCACGCCTCTTGACGGCGCTCACCCGCCCGTACGGCTGGGTCAACTACATCGCGCCCGTGGGCGGCGCCCGGCTCCTGGACCCGGCGCGCGTGCAGAGGTGGATGGACAAGGACAGCGACTGGCTCCTCGCGTGGGCCTCACGTGCGTCCGAGGATCAGCTGAACCGCGGCATGGTCGTCCCCGTCACGTGGGACCCCTACTTCAGCGCGTGGATGACGCGCGCCGACG
>DASSQF010000299.1:0-6868 GCA_035702685.1 Propionibacteriaceae bacterium | reverse complement strand
AGGCCGCGCTCGCGGACGGCATCACGGGTTCGGAGCCTCTCAGTGGCGCCGTCCGGGTTCCGAGCCTCTCGTAGGCGGCTTGATGCGGGTCCCGATCTGTTGAGCCGATCCGGGATCCGAGCCTCCGTGGGCCGAGGCGGGTTCCGAGCGACAGATGCCGCCGCGTCGCGCAGTCCAGGCGGAATCAGGGGCGACGATCCAGCGTTCACCAGGCGGTACCATGTCCCACGGCTCGTCCGCGACACGCTCGCGGCGGCCCTTCGCTCACCTTGGAGGATCCGCAGATGCCCACCTACCAGTACCGCTGTGTCGACTGCGGCAGCGAGCTGGAGACCGTGCAGAAGTTCTCCGACCCGGCCCTCACCGAGTGCCCTGAGTGCGACGGCACGCTCCGCAAGGTCTACTCGGCCGTCGGCGTCGTGTTCAAGGGCTCCGGCTTCTACGCGACCGACAACCGGACCAAGGGCAAGACCGCCGCGGCGACAGCGTCCTCGGGCTCGTCGGAGAAGCCCGCGGCGGAGAAGTCGACCACGAGCGAGACCAGCTCGTCCACGAAGGCCTCCACCTCCTCGACCTCCGCGGCCTGACGGACCGACTGGTCATCCGATCGCCAGCGTCAGGGTCGAGGAGGCCATCGCCTTCGTGATCGCGCCGGCCTGCTCGGACGTCACGCGTATGAGCAGCACTGCCGCGCTCGACGCGCTGAGGATGCTGCCGGCTCCCACCTCAGGAGCTGCCACTACGAGGACGTGAGTCGCGACGGCCTGCGCCGACGTCGTCGCGTACAGGGTGACCCGTGACCCCGGTGGGGCGAGGGATGCCAGCTCCGGGTTGTCGAGCCTCACGCTGAGGACGACCGTGCCGTCGGGCGGCGCTCCCCCAACCAGGGTGAGGTCCGTGAGGATCTGGCCCGATCTGATCCCGGACCCCGCCACCTTTCCCACCGCATCCTTCACCTGCGTCAGAGCCCCCTCAGGAACGGCTGTCCTGGGCATACGTGCCAGCTTGACGTCCGACTCCCCCACCGTGGCTCCCGCTGCGACCTGTCGCGATGTCACGACGACGCTCACGGCGTCCGACGCCTCCCTCCCGGTCACTGCCGACAGGCCCGCGAACACCGCCACCCCGACGAGAACCGCTGCGACACCTCGTCGGTGCCAGCTGATCAGTCCCGCGATCTTCCCTGAGGTCCACACCCTCGACTGTCGACGACCTCGCGGCCATCCGTCACTTGTGCACAGCCTCCAGGCGAAGGACGGCCGCCTGTGGACGACACCGTGCCGCCGCCCGACAGGTCCCGCAGGCCGCCGACTCACCACCGCCGGACGCTCAGGACCGTTCCAGCTCCTCGTTGGTCCTGCCCGTGAGCACCGAGCGGTTCTGCGTGGTCGTGGGCTGCCGTCGGCGGTCGGCGTGATCGTCGTCGACCTTGACCAGGATCCAGTTGGCCTCGTCGCCGCCGGCCCTCGTGTGGATGAAGGCGAACGCGCCCGCCAGCTTTGCGCCGTGGAGAGCGACCTTGAGGTGCCCCTTCTCCAGCCCCCTGCGCATGGTCAGAGACACGCCGTCGACCACGGTGAGGTTCTCGTACGTCCCGATGTCCCAGACGATGACCGTCCCGGCCCCGTACCCTCCGTCGATCCGGCCCTCGAAGTCGAGGTAGTCGACCGCATGGTCCTCCGTGCGGTGCGCCAGCCGCTTGTCCGCGGGGTCGAGGGAGGGCCCGCGCGGTACCGCCCAGGAGACGAGGACTCCGTCGATCTCCAGCCGCACGTCGAAGTGCAGCCTGCGCGCGTCATGACGCTGTACGACGAAGCGGGCACCCGTGCTCTGATGCTCCCCGAGCTCCGACACAGGCTCATCCTCCCTCAGCGCACGAGCCGTCCTCCGATACGCCTCCCGCCGATCGTCAGCAGTCATGGCCTCCCGGTACCCGGACACCCTCCGGACGAGCGCGGTTTCTCCCGTCCATTCCCCGAGCGCCCGTCCCGGTGCTCCAGTCCCCAGTGGACCGTGAGAATCGCATCCGTTGTGGACGGTGTCCGGACCCGGAGACACGGACGCGGGACCGCAAGGCAGCGCTGCTACCGTGACCGGCCAATGAGAGGCGCAAACCCCTGCCTCCCCCGTCGAAAGGGCATTCCATGAGCGGCTTCAAGCACTTCCTCTTCCGAGGCAACCTCATCGAGCTCGCGGTCGCGTTCATCATCGGTGGCGCGTTCGCCACCGTCGTTCAGGCCTTCACCAAGATCGTCATCGAGCTCCTCGCGAAGGTCGGAGGGGCACCGAACTTCGACGCCTGGGCACCGGGCGGCCTGACGACCGTAGGACCCTTCCTCACGGCTCTCGTGTCGTTCATCATCCTCGCCGCCGTCGTCTACTTCGCGCTCGTCCGGCCGTACGAGGTGATCAACGCTCGGTTCCGGAAGCCGATCGACGAGGGTCCCGGCGCGCCCACCACCGAGGACCTCCTCACCGAGATCCGCGACCTCCTGGCGGCCCAGAAGTCCGCCTGAGTCGGAGCACTCGCTCAGCGCGTACGACCCCAGTGGGGCGGTACGTCGCCGAGCAGACGGCGCTCATCGGCGTCGAGGGTGGTGCGACTGCTCGGCGGTCGGCTGATGCCCTCCAGCCCCAGCAGCGCGCGAGCGTCGGCGACGAGGGCGTACCACTGTGCCGGGCCCTGCGCCACGACGTCGCGGCTCACCGGGAACGGCCATTCCTGCTCGGCCTCGAAGCGGGCGTGAGCGACCTCGACGATCCGCGCGGATGGCCAACCGCGCTCGGCGAGGGCATCGAGGACCGCCCTCGCGCCGGTCACGGAACCGGGAAGGTCGACCGGTTGACCGATGAGGCAGGCGGCGAGATCGCTCGCCCAGCCCTGTGAAGCCATGCCGGCATCGTAGTGACGGCCCTGGCGGTCCGACGATCGGTCCAGCTAGGGGCCGCCCGTCTCCCGACCACCGGTCAAGGTACGAGCGGAGCCAGGCTCGTAGAGAGAGGTCCGAGACGCACGAAGGGCCCGGTCCGTAGGACCAGGCCCGAGAGCGAAAGCGAGAGCAGCGCCAAGTGAAGGGCTGAAAGCCGTCTACCCACCCCCAGGAGACATCATCCTCGGCGCTGCTCTCGGTGCATCACTCTAGGGCAGCCGCTCGTCCGGGACAAGGCCACGTGAGAACACTCACATGTTCACGGTGAAGCGCAGCGGGCCGCCCGGAATGGGTGCTACAGTTCGCGGCCGCCGTTGCCCGCCGCTGTACGCAGCACTGTCGCGGGTCGCGTCGACGGCTCGCCTCGCTACCTGTCAGAATGGCCGGAGCCGCCAGGCCCTGTAGCTCAGGGGATAGAGCAGAGGTTTCCTAAACCTTGTGTCGGAGGTTCGAATCCTCCCAGGGCCGCGTGTGAGCACCGGGCGAGCGCGCCTCGTCCTTCCTGACTCCCGTGAACTCGTGGCTGTCGGCTGGGGAGGCGGGGGTGCGCCCGGTGACGTCCGCGTTCTGGCGGTTCTCAGCCCCTTCCGAAGGCTCACAACCACCCCATCACGGGAGTGGTCCAGGATGACGCCCCCGAGCCGGCACATCACCGCCACATCGCGGAGGTCAGCCCCCGGCCGAGGTCCCAGAGGGGCCCCCGGCACGGGACACGCTGCCGCACACGGATCCGCGTGCACAGGAATGAACCACACGCCAGGATGGTTGGCGAACGTGGAGGTAACACATGGCTACTGTCGAACTCACCAGCGCGAACTTCTCGGAGACCATCGAGAAGTCCGACGTCATCCTCATTGACTTCTGGGCCGAGTGGTGCGGCCCGTGCCGTCGCTTCGGTCCGATCTTCGAGGCCGCGAGCGAGAAGTATCCTGACCTGACTTTCGCCAAGCTCGACACGGAGAACAACCAGGACATCGCCGCGGCGCTCGAGATCACGAGCATCCCCACGCTGATGATCGTGAAGGGCGGCATGCTTCTCTACCGCGAGGCGGGCGCTCTCAACGCCGTGCAGCTCGAGGGCCTCATCTCCGAGGTGGAGAAGGTCGACATCGAGCAGCTCAAGGCGGAGGCGGCTGCCGGAGCGCAGTCCAGCTGACGCACGGCTGAGGCGCGGTCGTCCTTCGACCCGTGCGGGCACCGCTCGTACGAGAGGGGCGCCGCTCCTCCCACCGCGCGACGTCCTCGCCGCCTACTTGAGCGCGAGGATCCGTCGCATCGGAACCGCAAGCTCCACCTGACCGTGATCGCGTACCTCACGCTCGAGGTACGCGATCGCTGCGTCCTGGCGCGCCTTGCTCGTCGCCGGCAGGTACAGGGCCGAGATCATGAGCTCGGCGTCGGCCCGGGAGTGGATCGCGATCCTGTAGCGCTCGCGCCCGTCCTCGTACTTCCTCATCCCGTGGCTGCGCAGCGTCGCCGCGAAGTCGGTGAGCTCGAGCGGACCGGGGAACCTCGGCAACGACCGCAACCGGGCGGCGACGTTCGCCCCCACACGGATGTCCGTGGGCGAGACCGGCCGTACGGTCGGCGCGATGAACGCGAGCAGGCCGCCGGGCCGGAGCACCCGGGCCACCTCCTCGAGCAGCGTGGCGGTCGGATGGATGACGACCATGCCCATGCTCGAGACGACCGCGTCGAGGCTCGCATCGGCGAAGGGCAGCCTCAGCGCGTCCCCTCGTACCCAGGGGCCGGGGTTCCGGCGCTGGGCCAGCTCCAGCTCGGCCGGAGAGATGTCCACGCCGACCACGAGACGGCCGGGACGTTCGAGCTCGCGCGTCATCGCTCCCGCCCCGCAGGCCAGGTCCAGCACGGTGGTGGCTCTCGCGGACACGGCTCTGGCCAGCCAGCGGTACGGCGTGTGGTGACCGTTCACCGCCCGGCTGAGGACCTGCTCCATGGCCCCCGGGCGCTCCGTGTGGAAGCCCTCGAGGTACGAGTCCCAGTCGATCCCGAATCGCCGTGGCACGACGTCATCCTGTCCCAGCTGACAACGCCGCGTCGATCCCCGCCGAGATCTGGTCCCCGATCGTCCGGATGATGCGGCCCGCTCCGATGTGCCGTCCCGCGACAGCCGAGACGAGCCGGCTCATGCCCGGGAGGGCCTCGTCCGGATGGCCGGCGCTGGAGGGGGAGCCGGCGTGGAGCGGGTTCGACCCGTCCGGCCAGGGGGTGTTGAGCCGCTCCCACGTGGCGACCCACGCCTCGGAGATCTCGGCGGTCGAGGGGACGCCGAAGAAGTGTCCGACGGGCGCGTGGTGGCGCAGCGCCACGATCGCGGAGTCCTGGTAGATGAGCGCCAGCCGTACCCGCGCGTCGAGGTCCCGGCGCTCCTCGAGCGACCCTTGGACGGCCCATCCGCACGGGGTGGGGCACGTCGTGCCGATGTCCGGACGCTGTCCCGCCTCCACGGTCTCGTGGTTCATCGCACAGACGGCGAGGGCGTTGCCGAGGCGTGAGTGGAACTTGTCGAGGTACGCGGTGTAGCCGACCACGTCCCCGTCGCACGCGTTGAGGGCGCGGCGTGCCGTGGCGCGGGCCGACGACGAGTGCACGCACTCGGTGCTCGCCGTGCCCCATCTCTCTCCGACCGACCTTCGCATGAGGAGCGGGTCGCCGCCGTGCCCGAGACGGGTCTGCCAGGCGAGCTGGGGAAGGTACTCGCCGATGAGATGGGCCGTCACGACGACCTGCAACGGCTCGTGCCGCCGGGCGCGCAGCTCGAGGACCTCCAGCATGAGCTCGTACAGGCCCACCAGCGACGAGAGCGCCCCGCGTTGCGGGTCCCGGGGCTGGGCCGGGAACGACGCCTCGACGAGCGACCTCGCCCACGGCGACGAGAACTCGGAGCCGATCTGGCCGAAGTCCTCCGCGTCGAGGTCGAGGATGCGCTTCGCCGCGAGCGCCAGACGTTCGGCCTGCTGGAGCCGCGGGTCGTCCCCGTCACGGTCGTGCAGGACGGCGACGACTGCGTCGTACCAGTGCCCCTGCAGCAGCGAAGCCAGGGAGGCGTCCATTACCGGACGAAGAGATGCTCGGCCACGGTGTCAGGGAGCACCGCACGCCCGGTGCTCGTGGAGATCTCGACCCCTCGTGACGTGGAGGTGGCGGTGAGCTCGGCACCGGGCCTCACGCCCACGTCGAGCACCTCGCGGAGCTCCGGCTCCTGCTGCAGGTGCTCACCGATGCGCTCGACCGTCACCGTGACGCCGTCGTCCGTCGCCACCTCGGTGAGAGGCCGGTTGCCGTGACGGAACGCGTGGAGGGCGGACGCACCCTCGTCACCGGTCTCAGGGATCGGGTTGCCGTACGGGGAGGTCTGCGGGTCGCCGAGCAGCGCGACGAGTCGCGCCTCGACAGCCGGGGAGACGACGTGCTCCCAGCGGCAGGCCTCGTCGTGCACGAGCGCGATGTCGAGACCGATGACGTCGAGGAGCAGCCGTTCGACGAGCCGGTGCTTCCGCATCACCTCGACCGCCTGGGCGTGCCCCTCGGGGCTGAGCTGGATGAGACGCTCGTCGTCCACAGTGAGGAGGCCGTCGCGCTCCATCCGTGCCACGGTCTGCGAGACCGTGGGACCCGTCTGGTGCAGCCGTTCGACGATCCTCGCGCGACGAGGGCTGATCCCCTCCTCGAGCAGCTCGTAGATCGTACGGAGGTACATCTCCGTCGTATCGATCAGCTGGCTCATCCGCTCACCTCCTGACGGCAGCCTAGTGGGCGAGGACCGGCCGTTGAGCGGGGTTCCAGTTGTCCCCGACGGCCTCCTCGGGACATGGTGGTCACGTGACCCGCACCGTGTACGTCCCCCCCGAGCGGATCGAGCGCTGGGTCGCCACCTTCCGTACACGCCACGGCAGCGGCCCCGTCAGCGGGGCGGA
>DASSQF010000298.1:0-2933 GCA_035702685.1 Propionibacteriaceae bacterium | reverse complement strand
GAGGTCACGCTCACGACCGAGGCTGCGGAGACCCGCCTGAAGGCGCTCGGCTACGGCGACCCGAAGGCTGCGCTGCGCCACATCCAGGCGCTCAGCCAGGGCATGACCCGGTCTGCGGAGATCCAGCGGCAGCTGCTGCCGGCGATGCTCGGCTGGTTCGCCGCCGGCCCCAATCCCGACGCGGGGCTCCTCGCGTTCCGCCAGGTCTCGGAGGCGCTCGGTGAGACGCCCTGGTACCTGCGAGCGCTGCGCGACGAGGGCGCCATGGCCGAACGCATGGCGCTCATCCTGTCCACGTCGCGCCTCGCGGTGACGCTCCTGCGCCGGGTCCCGCAGCAGGTCGAGCTGCTGAGCAGCGACGACCACATCGTGCCGAGGAGCCTGCAGGAGATCCGGGACGCCATGGCCGCCGCGGCCGGTCGTTACCCGGAGACCGAGCAGGCGGTCGAGGCGGTGCAGGCGATCCGTCGCCGGGAGCTGTTGAGGCTCGCCATGGCGGACCTCCTCGGACATGCGTCCCGCGAGGCGGTCGGCCGGGGTCTCACGGACATCGTCGACGCCACGGTCGGCACCGTGCTCGAGGTCGCCCGCCGTGAGGTGCCCGACGCGCCGCGCATCGCGGTCATCGCGTGCGGCAGCTGGGGGGCCAGCGAGATGTCGTACTCCTCGGACGCCGACGGCATGTTCGTCATCGACGACACGGACGACCCCGACGTGACGCGGCGGGCCATCGCCATCGTCACCCGCCTCCGGGCGCTCCTGCGTCTCGGCGGCGAGGACGCGGCGCTGAGGTTCGACGCGGACCTGCGTCCCGAGGGCAAGGAGGGCCCGCTCGTACGGACTCTGTCCGCGTACCGCCGCTACTACGGCACCTGGTCGGCGACGTGGGAGGCGCAGGCCATGCTTCGCGCGGACGCCGGCACGGGCGACGAGGAGCTGGGCCGCAGGTTCATCGAGATCGTGGACCCGGTCCGCTACCCGGCAGGCGGCCTCACGACGCAGCAGGTCCACGAGATCCGGCGGCTCAAGGCGAGGGTCGAGACCGAGCGCATGCCCCGCGGTGTCGACCCGAAGCGCCACGTCAAGCTGGGGCCCGGGGGGCTCTCGGACGTCGAGTGGACGGTACAGCTCCTCCAGCTGCAGCACGCGCACGAGGTGCCGGAGATGCGGACCCCTCGCACGATGGAGGCGCTTCGGGCGGCCGTCGCGGCGGGGCTGCTCGAGGAGGGCGACGCCGCCGCCCTCGAGGGGGCGTGGGAGATGGCCGGCCGGATCCGGAACACCTCGATGCTCGTGCGCGGCAAGGCGTCGGACACGATCCCGACCGACGTCCGCGAGAACGCCCAGGTCGCGCAGGCACTGGGGTACGGGCGAGGCGGCGCCTCGCACCTGCTCGAGGACTGGGGACGTACCGCGCGGCGCGCCCGTGTGGTGGTGGACAAGGTGTTCTACGGGCTCACCGAGGAGTGACGTCCGCTTCCTCATCGTGAGCGTCGCCTCGAGGGAGTCGAGGATGCACTCCGGCCGCGACGCCCCAGGGCGGCCACGACAGGAGCGGTGGCCCGGTCTGTCACGACCCGGACCGGCCTCTCGACCCGGGCCAGGGGGCGACGAGAGGGACTTCGGGCCCGGCTACAGCTTCAGGGACGTCGTCGGACCGCCCGCGATGATGGGCGTCCCGTCCGGCACAGCCCGCGCCCCGAGGTCCCGCAGCCGCAGGTACAGCTGCTCCGGCGGCGGATTGTGGTGGCTGAGGTGGACGGCGACGACGTCGGTCGTCCCGGTGGCGCACCCCCACTCCCGCAGCTGGGCGACGGCCGTCGCGAAGGAGGCGAGGTTGTGGTGGCCGCCCGTCGGCTCGGGCGAGTCGCCGAACGTCTCCTCGAGCAGTACGAGATCGAGCGTCGTACCGGCGAGCATGGGCCGGACGCCCCGTGCCCAGGGCCCCGTGTCGGTGCCCCACAGGATCGTCGCGTCAGGTCCGGCGATCGCGTAGAGGCACGCCTCGCCGTGCGCCTCGTGGTTCGCCGGGAGAGCCCGGACGCGGTACGGGCCGAGTACGACGTCCTGCCCGGCCGTGACCGTGACGAACTGCACGTTGCCGCCCCTGACCCACTGGCGGCAGGCGTCGATCACGGGCTTGGGGCCGACGACCGTGAGAGGTTCCGCGGTCACCCAGGACCGATGCATGAGGAAGGCGGGGTCGAGGTGGTCGGGGTGGACGTGGCTGACCAGCACGTACCGGACCCCTGTGAGCGAGATGTTCTGACGAAGCGCCTGGCGAGGGGCTTCGCCGCCCGGGTCGACGAGCAGCACGCGGTCGACGAGCGCAGAGGTCTGCGTCCGCACGATGCCCGCGTCGACGAGCGACGTGCAGCAGGGCTTGGGGCACCAGGCGTTCGGCCAGCCGTCGGACGAGCCTGTACCGAGCATCAGGACTTCCATGACGGATGACGCTAGCCGGTCGTCACGGCTCCGGCACGTGGGGCAGCGGCTCCGGGGCCGGCCGCGCGCTGAGGACCGTGCCGAGCTGGGCCACGACGACGGCCACGAGCATGAGCCCCGCCCCGAGGAGGGCGCGCAGGTCCATCCGCTCGCCGAGGACGAGCGCGCCGCCGACGGCCGCGAAGACCGCCTCCAGCGCCATGATGAGCGCGGCGTGACTGGCCGGCGCATCCCGCTGGCCGACCACCTGCAGGGTGAAGCCGACGCCGGTGGAGAGGAAGGCTGCGTACGCGAGGGGGCCCAGTGTCTGCATGACCCCGGCGAGGGGCGCCGGCTCCATGACGACGGCGACCACGAGGCTGACGACGGCGCAGGTGGCGAACTGCACGACGCACAGCCGGAACGGGTCGAGTGAGCCGAGCCGTTCGAGAGCGAGGATGTGCCCGGTCCAGAAGACGGCGCAGCCGAGGACGAGCAGGTCACCGGTG
>DASSQF010000297.1:0-8145 GCA_035702685.1 Propionibacteriaceae bacterium | reverse complement strand
GAGCTCGACCTCTTCCGGGGCGGCACCTCACCCTGGCAGGCCTGGTTCCACGAGGAGTCCGGCGGCGGGTTGGTGACCGACCTCATGATCCACGAGTACGACCAGGCGCTCTGGCTCGTCGGGGAGGTCCGCACCGTCATGGCGCACGGCTGGTACGACGACGGGGGCGAGCACGCGCAAGTCGAGCTCGGTCACGCGAGCGGCGCGGTCAGCCACGTCGCCGGGCTCTGGGGACCGCCAGGCACGTCGTTCTTCAGCAGGATCCAAGTCATCGGTGAGGCGGGCGAGCTGGCGCATGCCTCCACCGACCCGGTCGAGCCGTACGAGAGCCCGTACACGTCCCAGCTCCGCGACCTCGTGAGTGCGTGCTTACAAGGGACGACACCTCGCGTCACGGTCGAGGACGGGGTGCGCGCGGTGCGGGTGGCCGAGGCTGTACGGACGTCGCTGCGCACCGGCGAGCCCGTCGACCTCGCGTGACCCAGGCGAGCGGGTGGAGCTCAGCCACAGGCGGGAGTCCGTCGACCTAGCATGACCCGGGCGAGCGGGTGGAGCACAGCCACAGGGGGGAGCCCGTCGACATCGGGTGAGTCGGCGAGTCCGTCGCGACGGCCCGCTACCGCGAGACCGGGTTGTACCGCAGCAGGTTGGGCGCCCCGCTGCACTCCATCCCGATCTTGAGGGAGCCCAGCCGCCCCTGGTCACGCAGCTCGTACAGGCGGGGCACGATCCGGTCCCTCAGGCTCATGGGGTCGATGGTGTTGAGGTAGACCTTCGTGCCTCCCTCGAAGCCGGCGACGGTCGAGACGCGCCACTTGAGGATGATCCGCCACGGCATCGACAGGTCGACGTCGACCGGCCGGTGGTGCCACTCCTCGTTCGTCGGCACGTCCGTACCCGTCGCCGCGTGCATCGCATGGAGCAGGTCGGAGACGCCCTCGATCTCCTCGTCCGTGTGGTCCCAGGGCCAGGCGTGCTCCGACTTCGAGTAGATCTCGATCGACGGGTACCGGTGGCCGAAACCGGCGAACGCGACCGCGTGGTCGTTCTCCGCGACGAGCAGGTTGTGGTAGCTCGCGTAGTTCACCGCCGCGTCGTTGAACAGGTTCGGGTTGCTCCGCAGCCGCTGGATCGCGAGCTCGTTCTGCACCCCCCGCTCGTCGATGGCGACGAGCTGCTTGTGGAGGTGATCGAACGACGCGCCGGCAGGCTTGAGCCAGTTCTGGAAGACGGCCACGTACGGCGCGTACCGGTTGATCTCGTACAGGCGCTTCAGCGACTCGACGGTGAACGCCATGTATCGGTAGTGCTCCTCCGGCGTCAGGGTGCCGGACGACGCGAGATCAGCGGTCGTCGTCGCCCCGTCGACGTAGTGACGCCGCGCGATGATGACGTCGTGGCCGCCGCCGAAGAAGCCGGACGCGTAGTCGATGATCGCCGCCTCGGACATCTGGGCGATGGTCTCCGGCGTCCGGCCCGAGGCGCGGAGCTTGGTCCGGGCGACGGAGAGGACGTGCTCGCGGCCGGCCGGGCTCTCCAGGTAGTTCCGCTTCCGTTCGGCGATGTCCTCGGGGATCTCGTACGCGTAGTTCGCGTGCCAGTAGTCGTACGAGAGGATCTCGAACAGGTTGGGGACACGGCGGAACTCGGCGACCGTGTCGAAGAGCGCTTCCGGCGGCGTCCGGTACACCGTGTACCAGCCGCGACTGTCACGGATCACGCGCGACTTCTCGGGCGGCGTCTCGAGGTACGCACCCTCACAGAAGGAGCAGTAGTGACCGCGGGCGCTGGGATCGATGGGCACCGGCTGCGCCGGGGCGATCCCGAGCGGGCGGTTGCCCCGGCCGGGAACGGTCCACACCTCGGTGCCCGAGAACGGGTTGAGCTGCTTGACGGTGCCGTCGCGCATGGTCGTGATGTAGTTCGGGTTCGGCGCGTACGGCAGGAGCATGCACGTCAGGCTAGACCTGCTCCGGTCGAGGCCACGGCGGCGCACGGGACGCCGCGAACAGGGCCCGGAGAGCACCGTCCGGGTGCGAGACTGAGGCTCTCGGGCGGGAAGGCGGCGCCATGCACCATCGCAACCTCGGTACGGAAGTCCTGCAGGTGATCTTCAGCGTGTTCCTCGGGCTGGTCGTCGTCGCGTTCGTGGGCATCGTGGTGAGCACCGTGTATCCGGAGCCGGCCACCGCGCCCGACATCCCGTACGACGAGAGCGCCCACGCGAGCTGGCGGCTGGTCACCGGGGTCTGGCTCCTGGTCTGCGCGACGCTCGTCATGGTGGCGTCCATGCTCATCCGGTTCGACCGTGTGCCCGTGATCGGCAACGGGATCCTGCTCGGCGGCCTCTTCACGATGATCTACGCGGTCGGCGTGGCGCTGTCGGCGCCCAACGAGTGGCCCCGGCTCGCGGTGGTGGCCGTGGCCCTCGTCGTGACGGTCGGCCTCGGCTACTGGAAGTTCGCCGCGCGACGCACCCGGGCGGTGCCCGAGCCGGCGGCGGCGCCCGGGACCGTGGACGCCGGTCTCACCGCCCGCGTGGACGATCTCGAGGCGAGGCTCGACGGCATCCGGCACGCCCTCGACCGCGGGTAGCAGACTGCGCTCAGAACCAGCGGCTGAGCTCCTCGGCGGTGCCGCCGTCGGCGAAGGAGGCCGTGACGTGGTCGGCGGCGGCCACCACCTCGGCCGGCGAGCCGCCGAGCGCGACGCCGCGACCGGCCCAGCGCAGCATCTCGATGTCGTTGTAGCCGTCGCCGAGCGCCAGCACGTCGTCGGCAGCCAGCCCGTACCGCTCGCAGGCCACGGCGAGCCCTGCCGCCTTGTCGACGCCCTCGGGCGCGATGTCGAGCCAGCACTTCCACCCGACGAAGTAGCTCACCCCGTGCAGGCCGAGCCTCTCGGCGAGGTCGAAGAACTCGTCCTCGTCGCCCTCCGGGTCCCGCACGATGACGCGCGACACCGGCCGCGACTTCAGCGACTCGATCGACTCGTGCACCGTGTGCCCGTACAGCTCTCCGTCCGGGAACGCCGAGCTCACGCGGTACCCCCGGCCGATCTCCTCGACCGCGATGAGCGCGTTCGTCTCCGCCACGACCCGGTCGATGACAGGCCCGGGGTCGAACGTCACGTGGCGTACGAGCTCGAAGGGCGGGTAGTCGACGACGACGGCCCCGTTCGAGCAGACGTGCATGGAGGGAGGCAGCCCGAGCTCCTCGACGATGACACGGGCCGCGATCCAGCTCCGGCCCGTGGACATGACGACGGGGACACCGGCGTCGACGACACGCCGCACGGCCGTCCGCACGGAGCCGGGCAGGACGCCCTCGTAGTCGACGAGGGTCCCGTCGATGTCCAGCGCGACCAGCTTGGGCCGCCAGGTCGAGGTCACGGGCTAGACGGGGAGCAGGCGGTCTCGACCACCCAGGTACGGACGGAGGGCCTCGGGGATGACGACGGATCCGTCCTCCTGCTGGTGGTTCTCGAGCAGCAGGATGATCATGCGGGTCATCGCGCAGAGCGTGCCGTTGAGCGTGGCGACCGGCCCGACCCCGTCCTCGTACCGGGCCCGGGTGTTGAGGCGCCGCGACTGGAACTCGGTGCAGTTGGACGTCGAGGTGATCTCGCGGAACTTGCCCTGGCTCGGCACCCAGCCGTAGCAGTCGTACTTGCGGGCCGCGGACAGGCCCAGGTCGCCCGCCGCGACCTCCAGCACTTGGAAGGGCAGGCCGAGCAGCGAGAGGAACTCCTTCTCGTAGCCGAGCAGGCGCTGGTGCTGGGCGTGCGCGTCCTCGGGCGCGCAGTAGACGAACATCTCGACCTTGTCGAACCAGTGGACCCGGAAGATCCCCTTGGTGTCCTTGCCGTACGAGCCCGCCTCGCGCCGGAAGCACGGGCTGTACCCGGCGTACGAGATGGGCAGCCGACTCGCGTCGAGGATCTCCTCCGAGTGGTACGCGGCGAGCGCGACCTCGCTCGTACCGACGAGGTAGAGGTCGTCGGCGGGCAGGTGGTACACGTCCTGGGCGGCCTGGCCGAGGAAGCCGGTCCCCTCCATCGCGGAGGGCTTGACCAGCGCCGGCGGCAGGACGGGCGTGAACCCCCACTCGAGCGCCTTGGCCATGGCGAGCTGGGTGAGGGCCAGCTCGAGCTGCGCCCCCTGCCCTGTGAGGAAGTAGAACCGTGAGCCGGACACCTTCGCGCCGCGCTCCATGTCGATGGCGCCCAGCAGCTGGCCGATCTCGAGGTGGTCGCGAGGCATGAACCCCTCGGCCGCGAAGTCGCGCGGCGCGCCCACCTGCTCCACGACGACGAAGTCCTCCTCGCCGCCGCGCGGCACGTCGTCGAAGACGGGGTTCGGGAGCTGGAGCATGAGGGCGTCGAAGGCGGCTCCCGCCTCGTCGGAGGCGGCCTGTGCGTCCTTGACCTGGGCGGCCAGCTCCTTCGTACGAGCCAGGAGCTCCTTCTTCTCGTCGGCGCTCGCCCTGGGGATGAGGGCGCCGAGCTCCTTCTGCTCGGCCCGCAGCCTCTCGAACGCGGCGATCGAGCTGCGTCGCGACTCGTCCGCGGAGAGGAGCTGGTCGATGAGCTCCGGAGACTCGCCCCGAGCCTCCTGTGCACGACGTAGGCGGTCCGGGTCGGTGCGCAGCAGCTTGGGATCGATCACGCGCACAGACTATCGAGCCACGGCTCCGGGCTCCTCGTGGTTCCGGCCCCGCTCGACACGGACGGCCCCTGCGGAGAGACGGGCTGCGGCGGTTTCGGTCGTCACGCAAGAATGAGGCATGGCTCGCAAAGGACGCAGACTCACCTGGCTCGCCGCCGCTGTCATGGCCGCAGCCTTCCTTCTCTGGTCCGTGCTGCGGGTGACGGGTGCGCTCGACGGGCTGGACCGTGCGCTCCTGCCCGGCAGGATCGCACCGCGCTCCGTGTTCGGCCAGATCCTCGACGCGGTCTCCATCGCACTGCACCCGATCGTCGTGTTCATCGCGGTGCTCGGCATCGCGCTGTGGTCGGGCGCCCGTCGGCTACGCCGACTCTCGATGGCGATCATCGGGGCCGTCATCGTCGGCTGGACCGGGTACGAGCTGCTCAAGCTCCTCTTCCGCGTCGCGCGGCCCGCCTCGGGCTTCAGCGACGCCATCACGTACTCCGGCTACTCCTATCCCTCGGGTCACGTCGTCGCCGCGACGATCGCGTCGGTCACCGTGGTCACGGTCACCACGCTGCGCCGCCGGTCGACGACGTTCATCTGGGTGACGCGGACCCTCGGCGCGCTCTTCGTGCTCGCGGTCGCGGCGGACCGCCTGCTCATGCGGCACCACTGGTTCAGCGATCTGGTGGGAGGCGCCCTGTTCGGCGGCACGGTCATCCTCGCCGCCCTCATCCTGGCCGGACTGGACACGCTGGCCGAGTCGCTCGGTCTCCTGACGCGCCCCCAGGTCCACGTCGACAAGAGGGCGGCGATCATCTACAACCCGTCCAAGGTCACGGACTTCGACCTCTTCCGTAACCGTGTCGAGTACGAGCTCCGTGAGCGCGGCTGGAAGCCCCCGCTCTGGCTGGAGACCGAGGAGGACGACCCGGGCCACCAGATGGCGAAGGACGCGCTGGCGAAGAAGGTCGACCTCGTCCTGGTCGCCGGCGGTGACGGGACCGTACGGGTCGTCTGCTCGGAGCTCGTCGGGAGCGACGTGCCGGTCGCGCTCGTGCCGGCCGGAACGGGCAACCTCCTGGCGCGGAACCTCGGGGTGCCGCTCGACGAGCAGAAGGCGTTCGACGTCGCGTTCGAGGGCGTCGCGTCCGCGATCGACGTCGTCCGGTTCACCGCGGGCGACCACACCGAGCACTTCGTCGTCATGAGCGGCATGGGCGGCGACGCCGAGGTCATGGCCGACACCAACCCCGAGCTCAAGAAGGTCGTCGGCTCAGGCGCGTACTTCCTTGCGGCCGCGCAGAAGGTCGGCTCGACCCCGTACGACATCACCGTGACCCTCGACGACCACGAGCCGGTCAAGCGGAGCGCGATGCTCGCGGTCGTCGGCAACGTCGGCACACTGCAGGGCGGCATCCGCCTGTTTCCGCAGGCGGACCCGCGGGACGGCCGGCTCGACGTGCTCATCGGCAGCCCCAACGGCGTCTCCGACTGGGCGAAGGTGGCCTCCGGGCTCCTGGGCGGCGTCGACGTCGAGCCGCTCGAGTACGCGCAGGGGACGCGGGTCGTCTTCGAGTCGCCGAAGCCCGTCCCGTACCAGCTCGACGGGGACGCGAGCGGCGACACCTCACGCTTCGAGGCTGAGATCGTGCCGGGCGGCCTCAAGGTCATGGTCAGCGAGGAGGGACACCCCGACGAGGCGTGACGGCCTCGCGAACCGGGGCGTCGGGCGCCGCGGTCCAGCTAGCCGACGGTCGGACCGCTGACCGGCCCGTGACGGAATCGCCAGTACGCGAGCGCGGCGAGTCCGACGGCGACGGCCCAGAGCATGGCGACGCCGATGCTCACGGCCAGGACGACGGTGGCGACGAGCGCCGTCACGGCCGACCGGCGTCCCCAGCCGGGAGGCAGGAGGCGGACGGCTGACGCCGTCCCGAGCACGTAGACCAGCGTGAAGGATCCCGTCGCGAGCACCATCGAGGTGTCCAGCTCGAGACCGGCGACGGCGGTCACGGTCAAGCAGCCGATCGCTGCCGCGACGAGGACCAGCAGGCTGCGACGCGGCACCTCGCCGACGCTGCTGCCGTGCGCCAGCCACGCCGGGAGGGCCCCGTCACGGCCGAGCGCCGAGCCGAGCTTGGCCGCTCCCGCGAAGAACGCGTTCATGGTGCCGAGGGTGAGGACGACCGCGATGACCGCCGTGGCGACGCGGGCGGCGTCGCCCACCCCGAGCGCCATGAGGTCCGCGAGGGGCGCCGTCGAGGTGGCGGCAGCCGGTCCGAGGACGAGGATCGTCGTCGCGGCGAGCGCGAGGTAGAGCGAGCCGATCACGACGACGGCGACGGCGGTGGCGAGCGGCACGTCGCGGTGCGGGCGCCGGTACTCGGCGGCCAGTGGCGCGACGGCCTCCCAGCCGGCGAACGCCCACACGAGGACGCCGGCGGCTGCCAGGACGGCCGGCCACCCGTGCGGGGCGAAGGGTCCTGTCGCGTCGGGCCGCGCGTGGGGTGCGGCGACGAGGACGGTCGACACGATGAGGGCGACGAGGAGCGCGGCGAGCCCCAGCTGGACGGGCCCCGACACGCGCACGCCGCGGGCGTTCAGCAGTCCCACGGCCACGATGAGCCCCGCCGAGACGGCGAGGACCGTCGTCCGGCCGCCTCCGACGGCAGCCTCGACGTAGTGGCCGGCCATCATCGACGCGGCAGGGGCGCCGACCGGTACGGCGACGAAGAAGATCCAGCCGATCATGGCCCCGACGCGGGCGCCGAACGCACGCCGCACGTACGTGGCGACGCCGCCGGCATCGGGGAAGCGTGCGCCGAGGCTGGCGAACGTCGCGGCCAGCGGCACGGAGACGAGGACGAGCAGCAGCCAGGACAGGATGCTCGCCGGTCCGGCGATGCGCGCAGCCAGTGACGGCAGGGTGATGACACCCGTGCCGAGGACCGCGCCCATCGTCAGGGCAGCCCCCTGCAGCATGGGCAGGTGGCTCCGGGCCACGTCCGCCACCTCTCCCGTGACCGCCGGCAGGGGCACCGCTGCGTGGGCCGCTCCTGCGGCGGGAAGCGCATCCTGCGTCGGCAGGTGCCCCCCGGGGAGTGAGCCGGTCGTGTCCACGGAAACGATCCTCGTGCTCGAGTGGTACAGACGCCAGTGCCACCCGACGAGAGACTGATTGGGCCACTTCGGCCACGTACAGCCGTACGATCGGGGCATGGAGCCCGTGATCGAGGTCGGACCTGCGGGTGAGGTGGCCGCCTCGCTGTACCGACAGCTGCTGGACGCGGTCCGGGACGGCCGCCTCGTCCCCGGCGAGAGGCTGCCGTCGTCGCGCGACCTGGCCCGGCGGCTCGGGATCTCCCGCGGCACCGTGTTGGCCGTGTACGACCGGCTCGCCGCCGAGGAGGTCGTCGAGGCGCGCCACGGCTCCGGCACGTACGTCCCGGCGCAGGTCCTACCCGCTCCCCGCCGGAGCGCGCCCCACGGGC